>CAZJCI010000070.1:0-11037 GCA_964544455.1 uncultured Oscillospiraceae bacterium | reverse complement strand
CACTACAATGGTTCTAATCCCAAACCAGGTGATTTTGATGAATATTGGGAAAAAGCTATTTCTGAAATGCAAGCAACTGATCCTCAGATAATTATGAAACCAGCAGATTTTCAAACACCGACAGTGGAGTGTTATGATATGTATTTTACGGGAGTTCATAATGCAAGAATTCACGCAAAGCTTGCAAAGCCTAAAAAAATTACCGGTAAGCGACCTGCGGCGCTGACTTTTCACGGATATTCCGGAAAAAGCTGGGATTGGTTGGGGCTTTTGCCGTATGCGGCAAGCGGATTTGTTATTGCTTCGCTTGATTGCCGAGGTCAAGCGGGAAAATCGCAAGATACCGGCGGTCATGACGGCAACACTTTGCACGGACAGATTATCAGAGGTCTTGAAAATTCGGATCCAAAAATGTTACTTTTCAGAGATATTTTTCTTGACACTGCGCAACTTGCGGAAATAATAATGTCGATGGCGGATGTGGACGAAAACAGAGTTGCCGCGTTTGGCGGAAGTCAGGGCGGCGGATTGACAGTTGCCTGCGCCGCTCTTGAACCTCGCATAAAATGCGCCGCTCCGACCTATCCGTTTTTGAGCGATTACAAACGGGTTTGGGAAATGGATATGGCGGAAAGAGCATACAGCGAGTTAAAAGAATATTTCAGAAATTTCGACCCGCGTCACGAGCGAGAAAACGAAATTTTTTATAAGCTGGGATATATTGACATTCAAAACCTTGCTCCGAGAATTAAAGCGGACGTGAAAATGTTTACCGGACTTATGGATAACGTCTGCCCGCCTTCAACTCAATTTGCGGCTTTCAACAAAATGGAATGCAACAAAGACGTTGTTATTTACCCCGATTTCGGGCACGAAGGCTTGCCGGGATCCGGAGAGATTATTTACGAATGGTTAATTGATAAATTAGGCGAATAAAACGTCGTTTTTTACCAATCGGAATATTTATAACAACCTTGATACATAATATTATTTGATTTCGCTTGCATTTTTGCAGGCGATTTTTACGGATAGATATTTATAAAAAGCCGATATTGGATACTTTCGTTAACATATTGTAAAATATCGAAAAAATTAAGTAAAATTTTGTTTCTACGCTTGAAAAATTTGAAATATTGTGGTATAATGACAGTTGGTGTAGTTTGTTAATTAATTGACAAAACTGCGTAAATATGTTAAATTTTATTTTTATGGGCAATTCCGAAAGGTAATGCCTCCGGTAAAACCGGGAAAGGAAGGATAATATGCTTAACAAAAAGACTGTTGAAGATCTTACAGTTTCCGGCAAGAGAGTTCTTGTTCGTTGCGATTTTAACGTTCCGCTTAAAGACGGAGTTATTACGAGTGACAAAAGAATTGTAAGCGCTATTCCCACAATCAAATATCTTCTTGATAACGGCGCAAAGGTTATTCTCACATCTCATATGGGCAAGCCGCATGCGGTTCTTACCGAAGGTTTCGGACTTACAAAAAAAGAAAAGGCAAAAGTTGAAGCTCTTCCCGCAGACGAACAGGCTGCGGCTAAAGCTAAGATGCTTGAAAAAGCTGCAAAAGAAGACCCGATTAAATTTACGCTTAAACCGGTTGCCGACAGACTTAACGAACTTCTTGACGGCAAAGTTACTTTTGCAAAGGATATTATCGGAGAAGACGCAAAAGCCAAAGTTGCCGCTCTTAAGGACGGCGAAGCGGTTCTTTTGGAAAACGTTCGTTTTGACGCAAGAGAAACCAAAAACGATCCGGAATTTTCCAAAGCTCTTGCCGAATTTGCGGACCTTTATGTAAACGACGCTTTCGGTTCGGCTCACCGTGCACATTCTTCCACAGCCGGCGTTACGGAATTCGTACAGGAAGCGGCTTGCGGATATCTTATTCAAAAAGAACTTGAAGTTATGGGCGGCGCGCTTGCCGATCCAAAGAGACCTCTTATCGCTATTCTCGGCGGAGCGAAAGTTTCCGACAAAATCGGCGTTATTGAAAATCTTATTGATAAGGTTGACACGCTTGTTATCGGAGGCGGTATGGCTTATACTTTCCTTAAGGCTCTTGGCAATCCCATAGGTACTTCCATATGCGAAGACGATAAAATCGAACTTGCGCAAAGCATGATGGCAAAAGCAAAAGAAAAGGGCGTTAACTTCCTTCTTCCCGTCGATAACGTTATAGGTAAAGAATACGATGAAAACACCACTTACATGACAATTTATTCCGATATGATTCCCGACGGTTGGATGGGACTTGACATCGGCGAAAAAACAAGGGAGCTTTTTGCAAAATCCATTGAAGGCGCAGGCACGGTTATTTGGAACGGTCCTATGGGCGTTTCGGAATGGGATAATTTTGCGGCGGGAACAATTGCCGTTGCAACCGCAGTTGCCGAAAGCGGAGCTATTTCCATTATTGGCGGCGGAGATTCCGCGGCTGCTTGCGAAAAGCTTGGTTTTGCGGACAAGATGACTCATATTTCGACGGGCGGCGGAGCTTCGCTTGAATTCCTTGAGGGTAAGGAACTTCCCGGCGTTGCCGCTCTTAACAACAAATGATTTAGATTGTCGACTGTTGCCGCAGGTAGTTTCGTGCCGGCGGCAATGGCTCTCATATTCGCTTTTGAAGATAGGAGAATCTGAACTGTGAACGTACAAAACAGAAAAATACTATTTTTTTCAAAAGACGTATCGAAAATGTTTTCGGGAGATTTGACAACCGAAGTACAACAGTACGTTTCAAAGAAAACAATTATTAATCGTACTTTTGAACATGAGAATTTTATAAGTTTGTATTCATCTTTTATATTTGATGAAGAAACTCGGGAATACAGAATTTATTACATTGCTCGAGATAAATCCGACTGCAACAGGCTTGCCTTTGCTTGCTCGAAAGACATGATTAATTGGCAAAAACCGAATTTGGGAATATGTGAGGTAAACGGTTCAAAAAGCAATAACCTTCTTGGAATTCATGCTGCCGACAGTTCTGTTTTTTACGATTCTCACGACGAAAAAAGCCGACGGTACAAACATTTAATTCATATTTACAACAAAGGACTTTTTGTAAACACTTCCCCTGACGGAATTCATTGGAACGACGGTAACGAACGTCTTTTTTCACCTACTTTTCACGACGGTCACAACATGGCTTTTTGGGACGATAATATTCAAAAATACCGTTTGTACTTGCGTGGTTGGAGCGGAAATCCGCTTTCAAGAGTTGTACTTACAACAGAGTGCGACTCTCTTACCAACGGAACTCTTGTTTTCAAGGGTGAAGCGAAAACTCGCCCCACCGATGAGCAACCTTATTTAAGCGCAGATAACTTGAGCGTTGCGATTACACGCGAAAACTTTTGCTTTAAAGATTCCGACGTTTATACTCTTCCCGTTGCAAAGTATCCCGGAGGAAATTATTATATAGGTTTTCCGGCAATTTATTCGCACGTAAACTTTGGACTTGAAAACGACGGTATTGTGCAAAGTGCGCTTTGCACGAGCGTTGACGGCGTAAATTGGAATTGCCACGGCGGCGACGAAAAATCTTTTTATGCAAAAACGGACGACGGACATAATATGGCTTATATGGGAGCCGGAGTTTATGCCATCGGAGACAAGATGTACGTTTGCGGAAACGTTTATAAAACGCGTCACGGTGAAGTTGACAGAAGAAGGCGCGAAGGCGATGGGGAAATTGTTCTTTATACGCAAGATATAGATCGTTTTGTAGGAGCTTCGTTCGGCGAAAACGGAGGAAAAATAACAACCGAGCGGTTTGAATTCAACAATTCCGTTAAATTGAATTATAAGGGTGAAATAAAGATTGATATTTTGAATTTCGCCAACGAGAATGTGGAAAGTATAACTGTCAGCGGCAATTCGTTTTCGGAACAAATCAATTTTAAACATACGAAAAAAGGCGAAGTTTACCGTCTGGAGTTGACGGCAAAAAATTCAACCGTTTTCGCAATATATCTTTAAGCATTTATTAAATTTAATATTCACGCCACGTATTCGCTTACTACATAGTAGTAATATTTATACTTTATTAAAACTCAAAACATTGAAAGGAAATATAAAAATGAGAAAAATTGTAATTGCCGGTAACTGGAAAATGAATAAAACCCCTTCCGAGACAAAAGCGTTTATTAATGAGCTTGCACCTATGGTATCCGGGAAAGATAACTGCGACATCGTTGCTTGCGTTCCGTCGGTTTGTCTTCCCGCAGCTCTTGAAGCGGCAAAAGGCACAAATATTAAAATCGGCGCGCAAAACGTTCACTTTGAAAAGAGCGGAGCTTTTACGGGTGAAGTTTCAGCCGATATGCTTATTGACCTTGGCGTAAATTACGTTATAATCGGTCACAGCGAAAGACGTCAATATTTTGGCGAAACAAACGAAACCGTAAACAAAAGAGTTCTTGCGGCACTTAATTCCGGACTTAAGGTTATTCTTTGCATCGGAGAGCTTGAAATTGAAAGAGAACAAGGCATAACAGCGGAGCTTCTTGGACTCCAAACAAAAATAGCTCTTTTGGGCGTAAGTGCGGAACAACTTAAGAACGTTATTATTGCATATGAACCCGTATGGGCTATCGGCCCCGGAAAAGTTGCCACTGACGAACAAGCCGACGAGGCGTGCGGTATTGTGAGAAATACAGTTGCCGCACTTTACGGTGCGCAAGCCGCCGAAGACATTACAATTCAATACGGCGGTTCTATGAACGCCAAAAACTGTGCCGGTCTTCTTGCAAAGGAAAATGTTGACGGCGGTTTGATTGGCGGTGCTTCTCTTAAAGCACCTGACTTTACCGTTATTGTTGAAGCGGCGCAGTAATTAAATTGAATATAAACTTGATTATAAAAATGTACCTCATAAACTTTGAGGTACATTTTTTGTGATAAGACAAAAACGCATTTATTATCGGTTTTGAAAAATTATCATATATTTAAAATAAAAGATAATCTGCTCTTTTTTTAATAATACATATTACAGAAAGCGTCAACAGAAAAAGCGCGGATTTTTATGGAAAATATCCATTTTTCGTCATATCAGTAATTATTTATAAAAATACAGTAATATTTTAATAGACGTACAAGAAAAAAGATGTTATAATATTCTAAAAGAAATCACTTTACGAGAGGTAATTTATGAACTGTCATTCTGAGATTGTGCGCAAAAACGGCGTTCTTAAGATAAAAATTAACGACAAGCTTTATGCGCCGCTTTCTTTTAAATCCTTCAGAGCGAATCCCAATAATGTATCGGAATTTTATAACGCAGGAGTAAGACTTTTCAGTGTGCTTTCAAGCGGTATTACATCAGCTCTCGGCGTCCCCTACTCTCTTTACGGAGAATCGTGGATTGGCGAGAACGAATATGATTTTTCGGCAATCGATAAGCAAATGGATATGTTTTGCCAAAATGCGCCCGAAGGCTACTTCGCGCCTATGTTACAATTGGATACCCGTTCATGGTATATTGAATCGCATCCCGAAATACCGAACTCATTCACCAATCTTTCGCAAATTGCAGGCGACAAAGAGTGGAAAATAGCCGCCTCAGATTACTTAAAAGCGGCTATTGCTCACATTGAGGAAAAATACGGCGAAAGAGTATACGGATATTTTTTACTTTGCGGAACAACAACGGAATGGTTTTCGGATTGCGACTACGAAAATCCCAATTCAATAAAAAACAGTTGTTATAAGGAGTGGTGTAATGACATCAACGCCGAACTTCCGACAATTGAACGTCTTAACACCAAAGGCAACGTATTTCTTGAAAATGACGAAAACGACGTTTACAGTGCAAGAAAATTTCATAATGAACTTATTGCCGACTTGATACTTTATTTTTCAGCCGAAGCGCAAAGCGTTATAAAAAGAAATAAACTGTTGGGAGTTTATTTTGGGTATTTGTTTGAACTTGGAGGAGAACGACTTTATAATGCAGGAAGCCTTGCTTATGAAAAAGTCTTTTTAAGCGACGATATTAATATGATTTCAAGTCCTTCTTCATACGCATACAGAAAAATAACGGATCCAAGCGCATTTATGTTGACTCAAAAAACACTTGACCGACACAACAAAATATATTTTTTGGAATTTGATCACAGAACTCATTTGATTCCCGAGCGAATAAAAGAACCTATTGATACGAGCTCTCCGAACTGCAGTATGAAAGACGGCGTTTTCCCCGGCGCCGATATGAAATATAACAATGAAACGGAATCCGTAAACGTTATGTACAGAGATTTTATTCTGTGTAACGGAAACGGTGCGGCACTTTGGTGGTTTGATATGTTTGACGGTTGGTTCAGAAGCGCGGGAATGATGTCGGCTGTTTCAAAAATGATAAAAATTACGGACGATTTATCGCTTATTCCAACCAAAAGCGTTGCTCAAATTGCAGTTTTTGCCGAGGGTGAATCTATGTACCGTGCAAGAAAATCTTCGAATCTTGCCTCGATTTGTCTTTCCGATATTCGAAGAACGCTTGCGGAATGCGGCGCGCCTTATGATTTATATACAATAGCGGATATTGCGGTTGCTTCCGACAACAGATATAAACTATATATATTTGTGAATCAATACGACATACCCTCCGAAACAAGGGAAATCATTATAAACGAGTGCAAACGTAAAGGAAAAACCGTTTTGTGGCTATATGCTCCGAACTATGCTAATAACGGAAATTGCAATATTAAAAATATTTCGGAAATTATTGATATGAATGTTGTTTTAAGCAAAAAACGCACGGCGGGGTTAATATATAAAGATTCAAAATATGAATATCCTCTGTCCGCGCCTTATTTTTCGGTTTGCGACAAAAACACCGAAAATGTTGCTTTTTACGAGGACGGAACGGTTGCCGTTGCTCAAAAGCATATAAATAATTTTACAAGCGTTTATTGCGCCACCTGCAACCTTCCATCCGAGCTTCTCAGACAAATTGCCGAAAATGCAGGCGTTTTTATATACGCAAAAAATCCGCTTGTTTATACTTACGCCAACTCTTCGGCAATAGGCGTTTATAACGCCTGCGGCGGCGATACGGAAATATATCTTTTGCAAGACGGTGAATATTACGACTGTATATGCGATGAAACGCTTGTTTGCACAAACGGCGTAATGAAAATTCGCAAACGTGATATAAACGCATATTTATTAAGAAAAAAATAATATACCGCTTAGCGATTATCGGTTATCCTCCGCATTACAGTCACATTAACTATATTTTTGCGCAAAAGCATTAATTTGTGTAAGGCTCTCATTTTTATTACGGTTAAAACAACGATTTTGCATAACAAATTACAAAAAATGCGCGTACTTTTTTGTACGCGCATAAATTTATTTTGCCGCATCTCCGCTTGCAAAGCCATTGTATTCAAGCAAAAACCATTCGGCGTGCGGTTGCATATATAATGCAATTTTTTCTTCTTCAAAGCATGCAACTATACTTAAATTTCCAAAATAATCGTCGATAATATCGCATTTTATGTGTAGAGTTTTTTCGTTTGTCCAAGCTCCGCTTGCAATGCATCGGTATCTTCTGTCGGCGGATTTTCCTATGGTATCGCCGAAATAACCGTCCTGCGGGAATTTATCCACAACCGTTTTTCCGATACCGAATTTTAATTCTTTAACGCCTTGCGCATTATGATATTTCATTATTCCGTTACCGTTATTATCGCAATCGAAAGAAATATCCGTTATTCCCATTGGGTTATTTTGAAGTATATATGTTTTTCCGAAAACTTTTTTGCTTATCGGAGAAGTTGTTGCTCCCGGATATACCGGATATTCAAGATTTTTGCACTTGTTTTGCAATTCTTCATATAATTTGTTGTTTTCCGCAATGGAGTTTTCGGAAATTAACTCTTTTACATTTTTCCAAAGATTCATATAAATAGGAGTATATGAACCGGGTATGCCCTGAATATCGGCATTACATGCAAACAGCATATTTTCTTTCGGCATACAAATTGCAAGCTGACCGCCCATTCCGACGAAAGAAAACGTATCGTCAAGGGTTCTCCAAATTTGGTAGCCGTAACCGTGACCGGAATAACACGTAATAAACCCTTCTTGCGCATTATCGGCAACATTGGACGTTGCTTTTTCGATATAATCTTTCGGTATAAGCTGTTCTCCGTTCCATTCGCCGCCGTCCATTACCAAGCGTGCAAATCTGGCAAGGTCGAGCGTTGAAGCAAGAACCGCCGAACCGCCCCAAGAGTGTCCTTCAGGAGCTTTTAGACACCTTGCGTCTTTTGAAAAGCCTATTTTCAGTAGAGCTTTTTCTTTTAGGTATTCAAGGAAAGGCATTCCGGTAATTCTTTCGACTATTACGTCCAACATATAGCTTGCGGATGTATCGTAATTCCAAACCGTTCCGGACGGGTGTGAAGAATTCACTGTAAAGAAAGTATCAATCCAATTGGGTTCAAGGTACGGAGCTTTTTTGGCACCGTAGGTTGTAGGATAAGAAAAACAGGTTGACATCTTTAAAAGATGTTCGATTTTCATATTTCTTACATACTGATCCATTACTTTGGAATCGTATTCCGGAAAATATTTTATAACAGGGTCTTCGAGATTTACTTTTCCTTCCCCGACAAGAACCCCGATTGCCATGGAAGCAAACGTTTTACTTACGGAATACATTCTGTGCAATTCGTTTTTTTCGAACGGTTTTCTGTAACCCTCAGCAAATATGTTGTGCCCTTTTGCAATTACAAAGCCATGAAGAAAAACGCCGTAGTGTTCCAATTCATCCATAAATTTTATAATATTTTGGGAGGATATTCCGGCTTTTTCAGGCGTGATATATGAAAAATATTCGCTCATAAAATAATCCTTTCTTAAAACTTATTAAAATTGAATAAAAGCACGTTAATTTTATTACGGATTTTTCATCAGTTTATAAATAAAAAACGTTTTATATATTATTTGCTTATAATCTTTTTAATTGCGGAAACGGCAATTCCGAAAGCAATTTCGCTTTGCGTGTGATATTTCTTTAACTCTTCGGCGTTTGTGTTTTCAAGGTTTTTGAAACCGTCGAAAAGCGCAAGATGAGGTTCAATCGAAAGAACAACATCTCTGTTATACAGGCGCGAAACTTCCGCTATTATTTCAGGAAGATGTCCGTATCCTTCGCCCGCAGGGACTATTTGACCTTTTCCCACAGCGTCTTTTATGTGAAAATAGAGAATATAATCTTTTAAAAGTTGGAAAGCGTGCGGATAGGTTTCAACGTCGCATTCTATAAAATTTGCAGGGTCGAACACGCATTTAATTTCGCCGTTAAATTCTTTTTGGATATCAAGACATCTTTCGGCGTTATCGCCGTAGATTCCTTTTTCGTTTTCATGACAAAGAAGAATATTTTCGGATTTTGCTATTTCCAACATTTTTCCAAGCTTTTCCATAACTTCAGCTCTGCAAGAGTTATAGTCTGCTCCGTCTTCCATATAAAACGAAAACATTCTGATTCTGTCTGTTCCCAAAATTTTTGCGATTTTTATAACGTGCTTTAGTTTTTCAAGATGCGCTTCAAAATTATCGGTAAGTTTGATTTTACCTATTGGAGAACCTATACTTGTAACTTTTATTCCCGCTTTATCGAATTTTGCCTTAACTTCGGCTGCTTTTTCAAGCGAAATATCGGCAATGTTTTCGCCGTCAACGCCGCGTATTTCGATTCCGTGAACTCCGTTTCCGATAAGCCCTTCAATTTGTTTGTCGATTGATTTTCCGTATTCGTCGGCAAAAGCCGAAAGTATGTAATTAGCCATTTTAAAACTCCTTTGAATTATAATTATTATAATCATAGTATATCAAAAAAATAAAAAAAATCAAGTGTTTAAGGAAAAAAATATCATTTTATTTTATTTTTTGCTTAATTTATCTAATAAAACAACATTTTTAAAAAATTACGTTGTCAAATTCATAATATTGTGATATAATGTAAAAAGAGAATAAATATACTAACTTAATCCCGAAAGGAAAATTACATATGATATGCAACAATATTCTTGAAGCAATGGGAAATACACCGATTATCCGACTTACGCATATGGCACCCGAAAACGGTGCGGAAATATTGGTTAAATTTGAGGGGTTGAATGTTGGAGGCTCTATAAAAACCAGAACAGCTTATAACATGATTTGCGAAGCTGAAAAAGCGGGAAAAATTAATCGGAATACAATTATTGTTGAACCGACAAGCGGAAATCAGGGAATAGGTCTTGCGCTTGTGGGAGCGGTAAGAGGTTACAAAACAATAATTATAATGCCGGATTCCGTAAGCGAAGAAAGACGAAAGCTTGTTGAACACTACGGTGCTGAGGTTATGCTCGTGCACGACGCGGGAAATATCGGAGATTGTATTGAAGAATGCTTACATACAGCTTTAAAAATGAAAGCCGAAAATCCGAACGTATTTGTTCCGCAACAATTTGAAAATCCCGCTAATTCTGCTGCTCAGCGTGACGGAACAGCAACTGAAATACTGGAACAGGTTGGAAAACCGATACATGGTTTTTGCTCCGGAATCGGAACGGGCGGGACAATAACCGGCATTGGCGAAAAGCTTAAAGCCGCAAACCCCGATATTGAAATTTGGGCGGTGGAGCCCGAACATGCGGCTATTCTTTCCGGCGGGTCAATAGGAACGCATTTGCAAATGGGCATAGGCGACGGAATTATTCCCGAAATACTTAATAAAAACATATACAACGATATTTGTATAATAAAAGATGATGAAGCTGTAAACACAGCCAAACAGCTTGCTTCACAAGAAGGAATTATGTGCGGTATTTCCGGCGGAACAAACGTTGCCGCAGCAATAAAGCTTGCGCAAAAACTTGGAAAAGGCAAAACCGTTGTTACCGTTCTTCCCGATACAGCCGAAAGGTATTTTTCAACCCCGTTATTTAAATGACTGTCTAAAAAAAATCTTTCATTGAGAAGAGGAAAAATTATGGATAATACAAACATTAACGTGCTTTTTGAGAAATTTTCA
>CAZJCI010000069.1:0-11079 GCA_964544455.1 uncultured Oscillospiraceae bacterium | reverse complement strand
CAAGTCCTTTTTTTATGTTTTCCGTCGAAACACCCGATAAATATGCTGCTGCGGCGGCAGCAACGGCGTTTGAAATATTGTGAATTCCCGGAATTTGAAGTTTTATGTTTTCAATTTTGCTTCCGTCGTTAAGGCAAACCGAAAAAAGTCCAAAACCGTCCGACATATCAATATTGTATGCATAAAAATCGGTTTTTTCCATTATCGAATAACGGTAAATTAACGATTTTGAATTTTCGGCGGCAAGTATGCAGTTTTTGCAATCGTAATTGATAACAGAAATATTTTCACTTCCCGGAAATCTTTCACAGTCAAGATATTTTCCAAACGACTTTATAACATCGTCAAGCGATGGAAAAAAATCAACATGATCGTGTTCGCAATTCAAAACAACTTTTATCGAAGGAATCATGGAGTGATATGAATTTCGATATTCACAAGCTTCATAAACAATTCTTTCACCGTTGCCGCATTTATAGCTTGAACCCATAAAAGGAAGGTTTGCTCCGGAAAGAATTGCCGAATTGCTGTCTTGAGTAAGGCAAACCGAAGCAAGGAGTCCCGTTGTTGTCGATTTTCCGTGCGTACCCGCAACTCCGATGGAGGTTTTAAAGCTGTTTGTAATAATTCCCAAAAGTTCCGCCCGCGAAATCACCTTTGCTCCGCAATTACGAGCTTTAATCATTAATGGGTTATCTTCTTTAATTGCCGCCGTAAAAACAACGGTGTCAACCGAATCGGGAATATCGGATTCCAAATCATATGAAATGCTTGCGCCATCCGAAACAAGCTTTTCCGTAACGGAAGTTTTATGCATATCGTATCCGGAAACTTTTTTGCCTTTTATCATAAGAACGGAAGCAAGCGAAGACATACTTACGCCGCCGATTCCGATAAAATATGCGTGTTTTATATTTTTCAATGAGTAATTCATATGTCACAATCCTTTCAAAATGCCATTATTGAATAATGCCGATTATTTCGGAAATAATAAAAAAGAAATATCGTAATAAGGAGTAAAAAATATGAAGATAACAGATGTAAAAATCAGAAAACTTTTTACCCAAAACATACTTTGCGCAATAGCGTCCGTAACATTCGATAACTGTTTTACGGTTCACGATATAAAAATTGTGTGCGTCGATTCAAAATATTTTATCGTTATGCCGAACAAAAAATATCGAGACGGCAAAATTGCCGACGTTGCACATCCCATAAACAAAGAATTTAGGGAAGAAATGGAGCAAGCCGTGCTTTCAAAATACAAAGAAGCCGTAAAAGAAAATGCCGAAATTCTCTAATTTATATCCAAACATTTATTGCTGTATGCAAAAGCGTATTATTATAATTATTATACTACATTTTTTCTCAATAATCCATAGTTTTTTAAAAGTTTTAGAAAAGAATTACAATTTGTTCCATTTTGAATATGCCCTTTCTCAATAAGCCGTTTCAAAAGTTGCAGAGTTAATAAAAATTCCGCAACTTTATTATTGTGCCGATTTGCACAAAATAGTGAATCATATTTTGTAAAATAATACTAAATCGACGATTTTTAAATAATAATGAAAAATTACTTGTTTTTTGATGAAAAAAGTGATATAATTATAAATCGTGACGCATTATCATAAATTCAAGGAGGCGTAAAAGACCAATTCGGTCTTGTAAAAATGAAAACATTTCAACCAAAGCTTATATCAACTATTAAAGAATATAGTTCAAAACAGCTGTTAAACGATGTTGTTGCGGGAATTATCGTTGCAATAATCGCATTGCCGCTTTCAATCGCTCTGGCAATAGCTTCCGGCGTCGATCCCGAAAGAGGACTTTATACCGCGATTGTTGCGGGATTCGTCATCTCATTACTTGGCGGAAGCAGAGTGAATATTTCCGGACCGACAGCCGCTTTTGCGGTAATAGTTGCTGGGATAGTGGGGGAGTCCGGGTTCGACGGACTTGTCATTGCAACAATACTTGCGGGAATAATACTTATACTTATGGGGCTATGCCGTCTTGGCGGGCTTATAAAATATATTCCCCAATCAATAACAACAGGCTTTACATCCGGCATTGCCGTTACAATTATAATCGGACAGCTAAAAGATTTTTTTGAACTTACTTATCCGAAAGGAACTTCAAACGTCGAAACCGTCGATAAGTTGAAAAATGTAATCGGCAATATTTCAACATTAAACATACTATCCGTTTTGGTTGGAACAATCGGGCTTGCCGTGCTTATTTTTTGGCCCAAAATAAGCAAAAAAATTCCGGGTTCTCTCGTTGCTGTCATTGTCGGAGTTGTTATTGTAAAAGTTTTGAATTTAAACGTGAATACCATAGGAACAATATATCCCAACATAACAAACGCTCCTCCCATGTTTTCGTTTCCCGAAATCAACGCCGAAAAAATTATCGGTCTTCTTCCCAATGCCGTTACAATTGCTGTTCTTGCGGCAATAGAATCGCTTCTTTCTTGCGTTGTTTCCGACGGTATGATAGGCGATAAACACAATTCAAACACCGAACTTATCGCGCAGGGCGCGGGAAATATATGTTCGGGGCTTTTCGGAGGAATACCGGCAACCGGCGCAATTGCCAGAACGGCGGCAAACGTTAAAAACGGTGGACGCTCGCCAATAGCCGGAATGGTTCACGCCGTTGTGTTACTGTTAATTTTGGTTGTATTTATGCCGTATGCAAAATGGATTCCAATGCCTATAATTGCCGCAATACTTTTTATTGTTGCTTATAATATGAGCGAATGGAAGCGTTTCCTTAAAATTCTGAAAATATCGCCCGCAACGGATAAGGTTGTTCTTCTGACAACATTTATACTTACAATTGCTTTCGATCTTGTTGTTGCAATTGCGGTAGGTATGATTATGCATTACGCTTTTATATTAATTTCAAAAGCATTCGCCAAAAAAGCCGAATGTCAATAACACAATAAAAATAACATAAAACCCCTTGGGGAATTTTCAAAATAATTTGAGAATTTACTCCAAGGGGTTTTGTTTGTAATGCAAATAATTCTATTTTTCGTATGCGCCGAAATTGTTTTTAACAATGCATATGTCGGCAACGTTTACAACGCCGTCTTCGTTAATATCCGTAACATTTTTCAACGTTTCCGAACTTTCGGAAGAAAATGCATGTATAATTCTGATAAAATCGTCAATATCCACAATTCCGTCGCCGTCAAGTTCATCATATGAATCTTTTATGTCGCCGCCGATTAATTTGGCGTTTAACGAAAATTCCATATTGTCGTCGTTCAGCAAAAACTCCGTTGTCTTTTTAACATATCCGTTTTTTTCAAGCGTAGCCGTATAATTTCCTTTTTCAAGTGTGACTTTAAAAGTTATAACAGCGTTTCCGTTTTCGGCATTTTCATATATCGAGTCCGATTCGGTTAAAATAATTGTATTATCAACGTTGTTCGTTATTGTTAAAACAGCTCCGCTACCGTGCGTTTCGTTTCCGTATTCCCGTGCGGAATATTTTTCCGATATGCCGTCGAAATATTCTCTTTCAAGTTCAAAGCTTAACAAAACGTTATCGGATATTTTCGGAGTAAAAACAAGCTTGTCAAAATTGAACGCGCCAGAACCGTAATGAGGCGAAACCCGAATTTTATGCGTGCCTTTCGTAAGTGCAATTTGTCCGATGTTAAATTCCGAAAAAAGGTTCCAATCGTTTGTTGCGGTGGATATATCGGAAGCAAAACCTATGTTTTGCAAAAGCACGCCGTCGATTCTAAAGTCCAAAAGACACTTTGAAGAGTAGCTCGAAATGGCAATCGCCACATCATAGGTTGTGTTTTTCGGAACGGTTATATTAAATTCGGCATAGCTTAAATAATTATCGTTATCGTCTTTTATATCAAAAGAACCAAGGTTCTTTCCCGACGAAGCGCCGTTTCGGCTTTCAATTTTCACGGTTGCGTGCGCCGACGAAAACTGTTCGGCTTCAATATCCGTACTTTGCGTTGCGGAAAGCGTATGCAAATACTTTTGCGATTTGCTGTTGCTGTCGTTAATATCAATTGCAAGAAGAGCGTTAACAACGTATTCTGCATTTTGAGTCAGCTCTTCTCTTGCAAGATTTTCGGCAATATATTGCTTTACAAGAACATCCGAATCCCACATATTTTGGTAATTTCCCATATTTGTGTTACAGCCGTTCTTCACCATTTTATAAAGATTTGGAGTCAGTCCCCAGTCAGTCATAAACATACCGTCGAAGCCCCATTCTTTTCGTGCGATTTCAACAAGTAAACCTTTGTGTTCCGCACATTCATATCCGTTAACAAGATTATAACCTGTCATAATCGCAATTGGCGAAGAATCCTTAACAAGCATTTCAAAACCGCGCAAATATATTTCTCGAAGAGCTCTTTCGGAAACTCTGCTGTCGTTGCCGCTACGGTTCGTTTCTTTGTTGTTTACTGCAAAATGTTTTGCGGCAACCGAAACTCCGTATTGCTGAACATTGTGTGTTATCGCCGCACCGCAAAGTCCTGTAATAAGCGGGTCTTCCGAAAAATATTCAAAATTTCGTCCGCCAAGCGGATTTCGTTGAATGTTCATTCCGGGAGCAAGCCAGAAATTTGTATTTCCGTGTTCCTGTGCGGCTTTTCCGACGATTGTTCCGAAATCTGCCGCAATATCGATATTCCATGTGCAAGCAACGGTAATTCCGCTTGCAAAACCTATTTCGTTCTGCCGTGTTGTAGGACCGACGGGACCGTCGATTGTCGTTGCAACGGGAACGCCGAATTTTGTTTGTACATCTTTGTTTCCGCCTACGCCCGAACGTTGCGCCGAATAATTCGGCTCTTCGGAAAGCACTGCAAACGAAGCAAGCTCTTCAATTGTCATTTGCGATAACAATTCTTCGGTTGTGTTAATTCCCGCTTTCACATCGGCAAAGGTTATAACTTTGTCATATGTTTTCGGTTCATCGCCGTCACGAACATAATCCGAAGTGTTGTCATTTTCGGAATTTTCAATATATACGAACTTAAAAAAGTCAACGTTTGGAAATCCTTTTACATTTGTAAACGTAACTGTATTCTCTCCGCTTACAAGAGGTATTTTCACAACTTCGGTATAATCAACGTCAATAAAGTTAAAATATACGCCTGTGTTTCCCGTTTGCGGAAATACGGTTGAACCGAATTCATATGTTTTACCGTTAACGTCAATCGAAAGGAACCCTTTGTCGGTCGGACCGTACGATTTTGCTCCTCGTATAATCAAGCCGTATGTTCCTGCGTTTTTAACGCTAACTTTATATATAGCAGTGTTACCCGTGCTGTTGGAAATTTTGCTTAAATTGCCCGCACCTTTCATTTTCAAATCATACCATACGGTGTTTTGCGAGTCAACAATGTTTCCGTTTATAATCGGCGCAGGAGAATATTTTCCGCTTGATGTGCTTAAAGCTTCATACCCCGAACCAACGCTTGTTTCAAGCAAGCTTTCGCCTTCAACAATAATGTCGTTTGAAGGTGAAAGCGTCGTTTTGGTGAGAAAGATTTTATCAATAAGCGGCATTGTTGTTTTTGCAAGCAATTTAATTTTGTTAGAACCTTTTTTCAAATTCAAAACAATTTGATTGTCAAAATTATAGTCGATATATTGGAAATATTTTGTTTCGTCCGCACCGGTTTGAGGAAAATCAACGGCATAAGCGGTTTTCACGCCGTTTACTTCAACGTCCATAAAATTAACGTGACAGTTTGTGGGACGGCAAGCTCGCATTCCCAAAATATAATTGCCGTCTTCTTCAACTTCAACCGTATAAACCAGTTGTGCGCCCGCTTCAATTCCGGATACGCAAACTCCAAGATCGGAAGAATCATATTTTTCCCATACCGTGTTTTCGTAATCCACCGTAAAATCGTTTTTCATAACAAGTTTTGTCGCAAGCGAGGAAGCTCCGCCGTTGTTTTCTTTCTTAAACACGCCCGATGAAAGTGTTTCGTCATAGTTTTCCGCTTCAACCGTTATGGGTACAATAACTTTTTTTAGAGTAAAACTGTCAATAAGCGGACCGCCTTGCGTAATTTCAAACGTTACTGTGTTTTCGCCTTTTTCAAGCGGAAGAACGACTTTTCCGCCAAAATCCCAATTAATATATTTAAAATATATTTCACGTCCGCCCGTCTGTGGGAAAATCAAATTATATTCATACAGTTTGTCTCCGATTCTAACGTCAAAAAAGTCCGTAACAACCGAAGTCGGACGGCAGGCAATCATGGAAAGCTCATAATTTCCGTTTTCCGGCACGGTGACTTTATAAACAATTTTATCGCCGGCGTCAATTCCCGAAACGCAACTTCCGGGATAACTTACCCAAGTTGAAGCGGAATAATCCACAACGTTTTCCGAACTCCACACAATATTTTCGGCAAGTTCCGGCGTATATTTGTTATCTTCGGTTTTCACGCCTACGGATTTGCTTGCGTCAAAGCTTTCGCCTTCAACGGTAATTTTCACCGTTTCGTCTTTCGAAGCGGAATAATCTTCAACTTTAATAAATTCAATAAAATCAAGATTTATAAAATTAATATTTTTGTTTTCAAGAGAAATAAGGTTTTTTCCTTCCGAAAGGTAAATCTGTTTTGAACTGTGATAATATACGTCTGCATGAGCGAAATATTCGCCGACACCTCGAACGTTCGGAAAATTAAATTTAAGCCCCGAATCCGTTCCGTTTACAAGAATACGCAAAAAATCGTTGGTTTGAGTGCCGCTCCCTCGAATATGTATGTTGTAATATCCGCTTTCGCCAACGTTAATCGCATAAACCGCCTGTTTCACACTTACGTGCATCTGACAAAGCTGTGAACCGCCATAACTTTTTTTGGAAGCGGTTTTATAATCAAAATCTCCCGCACTGTCGTTTTCATCAAGATATATCGGTTCTTCAATAAGTGTTCCGGAAGTAAAGCTCTCGCTTCCCGGCGAGCCGACCGAAAGCGTAGAATCAAAAGATTCTCCCTCTATTTTAATGTTTCCGTATATCGGAAGTCCGTAATAGGGTTTATATTCTTCTTGCGGAATTTCTCCCGTTGCAAGTTTTTCATAACTTCCGTCGGCAAGAAGACGTTTTTCAAGTTTATATGGTATTGCTTGCGGTGTCAGCTGTTCCGTAACTGTAAAATTGTCAACAGTATAAATTCCTGCTTTGACAACGTTTTTAACGGAATTGCCCACATATATTTCATAATCGCCTTTTTCAAGAACATATGCGGATTTAGCCGAAGTAACCCCCACAGCGTCGTAAGACGCCATATCTTTTATTGGAAAAGTAACATAAACAGTTTCACTGCTTCCGGGGCTGAGTTCTGCGGTTTTGGCATATCCCGCAAGTTCTTTTGCGGGTTTCGAAAGCTTTGCTTCTCCCACACCCGCCTGCGGAGCGGAAAAATATACCTGAACAACCTCTTTTCCGCAAACGTCGCCTGTGTTTGTAACTTTTGCGCTTACCGTTATAAATCCGTCTTTTTCTTTAAATTCAATTTCCGAAATGTCAAACGTCGTATACGAAAGTCCGAATCCAAATTCATAATTCACTTTTTCGTAGTTCGGGTCAAAGGTTTCAAAATATCTGTAACCAACAAATATATCTTCATAATAGTTTGTATATGCGCTTTCAAAAAAGCCCTCGGTGGACGGATAATCGTCAACGGATTTTGCTGCCGTTTCCGTAAGCTTGCCCGACGGATTTGCCTGACCGGTAAGAACGTTCGCCAAAGCCTCCATGCCCCTAAGACCGCCGTACCACGAAAACAAAACGGAATCCGCAACTTGCGTGTAGTTGCCGTCGCCCTCATAGTCAATACCGTATTTTGCCCAAGTGGTGTCAATCAAATCGCCTGTGTTTGCAACAACAATTACGTTTTCAAAGTTTTCTCTAAGCTTTTTTAAATGATTTTCTTCGTTTTCCGAAAGATAATATTGTCCGGGAATAGGTCGGTCATCAGGGTCTCCTGTTACTTCAAATTCTCCGTTTGATGGCAAAAACGCTTCTTCCGTTCCGGCTTCGCCCTCAAGCCTGGAAAAAATATAAACAACCTTGTTAACGCCCGCCGCTTTTGCTGCTGCAATGGAAGCGTCGTCGGGGAAATAAATGTCGTTGTGTTCCGCAAGAGCATATTCGCCGTCATTATAATAGTTACCCACGGTGTTTGGATAAAGAGTTGCGTTCGGAAGATAATAAGTTTCATAAAGCTTCGAAATGTTATCATATATTTTAAATCTGCCGTCGTTCGCTTTTTTTCTGAATTCCGCTATCGGCGAAGTTCCCGGGCTTGCATAAACCGCACCCGAACCTGCGCCGCCGATTCTATAACCGAATCATGCGTATTTGCCGTTCCACAGCTGACTTGAACCGAAAAACGCAACCGTGTCGTTTGATGTTAAAGGAAGAGCGCTGTTTTCGTTCTTCAAAAGAACCATACCTTCCTCGCTTGCCTGAATATTTAATTTGTTTGCCGTATCTTTTGAAAAATTTTCCGTTTTGTCCAACGTTCCGGCACTGCGGATATATTCACCCCAACCGGTTTGCGAAACAACCGATAACTCTTCGGAAACAACCGAAGTGCTGTTTTCGGCATTCGCCGAAAAAGATACGCTCGATACCGCAAACAAAATTGCAAGCGTTTGTGCTAAAAACCGTGTAAAATGTTTTTTCATACGTAATCTCCTTTTATATTGGTTATCACTTTTATTGTATCATCAAATATAAACAAGTCAATGTGTTTTTTGATTAAATTGTGCTTTCCAAACAATTATATGTTGTAATAACATACAATTGTTGTTGCGTTTTTTTATGTCAATTCGCATTATTTAACAAAAGATACATAGATTTTATTTATGAAATGTGATAAAATTCAAACGTAAGCTTATTTATACGATTGGAATGTGCAAAAATGCTTAATACCGTAAATCAAAGCGCGCAACTGTATTATCATTATGAAGAAAATGCGGAACCGCAAAACAATTCAAAAGTTTTGCTAAGCGTTCACGGAGCGGGAATTGTTTTTAAAGATCCGAATTACATTAATTCACAGTTTATGACAAGCACTTTGTTCGAATACATAGTGGACGGAAAAGGATATATTGAGTTCGACGGTACTCGCTACGAAGTTGAAGCGGGCGATTGCGTTGTTATTCGAGACGCATACAAAGAAAACAAAAAACTGACATACTATTCGTCAAAACGCAATCCGTATGTCAAATTGTGGTTCATCGCTCACGGAAAATTTGTGGACGGAATTTTTAACGCTTTCAATGTTTCCAATTATGTTAATATCAAAAAAGTAAATCTTCATTCGGTTTTCGAAAAATTTCTTTCCGATATTCAAAAGGAATCATACAGCTTTTCTTTAACAACTCACACCATACTCGATATTATGACCGCAATGTTTGTCGGCGAAAACACCTCCGATGTCAAAAATTACGATATAAACGCCGATATTAAATGCTATATAACCGAAAAATTGCAGTCGCCGTTCAAAACGTGCGAAATATCAAAATATTTCGGAATGACGGAAAGTTCGTTTAAAAGATATTTTAAAAAGAATTTCGGAATTACTTATCATAAATACGTTATGAACGAAAAAATGAACGCTTCAAAAAAAATGCTGGCTGAATCCAATCTTTCGGTCACGTCAGTTGCTTCCGCTTTCGGTTTTTGCGACCAAAGCTATTTTTCAGCCGCTTTTAAAAAGCATTTCGGCGTCTATCCAAGCGAATACAGAAAATCACAATAAATCAGTTTTTGCAAATCACCGTAAAGCCAATTCGGCGGAAAGGAACTAAAATGACGGAAAAAGAAAAAAGAGATTCGGGATTCTTATATAATGCCAACTACGATGAAGAATTGCTTTCGGAAATAGCTCTTTGCAACGACCTTTGCCACGAATTTAATATGCTTAAACCCTCTGCTCGCAAAGAACAGGAAATAATCTTAAAGAAAATATTCGGAAGTATGGGCAATAACGTTGCCGTTAACACTCCTTTTTGGTGCGATTACGGATATAATACCTCCGTCGGCGATTATTTTTTTGCCAACCACAATTGCCAAATATTGGACGGAGCCCGAGTAACTTTCGGCAATCACGTGTTTGTTGCGCCGAACTGCCTTTTCACAACCGCCGAACATGCGCTTGACGCCCAACAGCGCAACGAAGGCTTGGAGGTTGCGCTCCCAATAACGGTCGGAAACAACGTGTGGATAGGTGCGGGAACAACCGTGCTTGGCGGAGTTATAATCGGAGATAACACGGTTATCGGCGCAGGAAGCGTTGTAACCGAAAACATTCCCTCAAACGTGGTTGCCGTCGGCGTGCCGTGCCGAGTATTGCGCAAAATCACGGAAGCGGATAAAGAACGCTATAAAAAAGTCTGATTATTCGCACGGCGGCAAATAATCGGACGTAATATAATATTAAAACAAAACAGTAAGTTCAATTTTTTTGCTTTTCAATGTCTTTTATATATTGACTCGGCGCAACTCCAAGTTTCGACTTAAAAACTTTCGAAAAATAAAGAGCGTCCTTATAGCCGCATATCGAGGCTATTTCCTTTACGCAACCGAATCCCTGATTCATCAGCGTGCAAGCGTGCTGAATTCTTATCACGTTGATATATTCCGAAACGCCGATTTTATATTTCCGCTTAAAAACCGCCGAAATATATTTTGCGTTATAAGATAAATTGCGGCTTATCATACCGATGCAAAGAGTTGAATCGGAAATATTATCGTCAATAAATTTTTTTATAATACGAACCGACGTTTGATTTTCTTTCAAACCGCTTTTTAAGTCTTCAAACGATTTCGAAATCGAAGCGAATGTATAAAGCAAAATGCTTTCGCACATAATATCCGAAAATTCGTGCGGTGCGTCGAATCCGCTTTCCCAAATGTTCAGCAAATGCTCAAAGTTCTTAAAAACACAATTCGAACCGTTGATTTTCAGCTTTTCCAACAAAGAATATGCCCTCGTTCCTATGTAACTCATATATGTATAACTGAATTCCGATACGGATTCAATCGCATAGGGAG
>CAZJCI010000068.1:3155-11219 GCA_964544455.1 uncultured Oscillospiraceae bacterium | reverse complement strand
GCGAAATATCTTTATGCACAGCCTTTGTTGCCGACCGCAAACAGCGAACTCCCTTTGCCGTTTCACCGTGCACGGTAAACGGAAAACTCGTAACCGAAAAGCCTCCGCAAACGCCTTTTTGAGTGACGTTTGAACGGAGGCTTTGCATATCGTATCGGCGAGCGACGTTGCTTTTTCCGACTTGCCGATATGTTGCGATTTTACGATTTCGACGGAACGGGTTTTATGCAAAATGAATTTTTGCGCCGTGCGAATCGTTTTGAAATTTCGCTGTTTTTTTGCCGTATTTTCCTTTGTAAGTTAAAAACGCATTATTGTTGTGCACCGCATTTTGTGTTGCTTCGGCGGCTGTTTGCGGCGACTTTGGCGTTATTACCGATTTTTTTGACGGAACGATTTTATAATTCTTTGCGGCGCATTGCGCTTTCAGTGTGGAAAATTCGATACGGTTCACGGTTGCGGACTATTCAGCCTCCGCATTTGGAACCCGAATTTTGAGCGGTTCTCGAACCGCAACCGCAATTGCTTGCCGTTCCGCTTTGCGTTCCCTTTTCGTTACGGCAAACATTGGCGTTTACGTCGTGACAGCACGGCGGCGCGGGAGGGCAAAATTCCGAAATCGGGAAGCACATATTGTTGAATATGTCGCACGGGTTTGAGGTGCTGTCGCCAAGCGTTCCGCTGCTGTCCTTATCCGGTATGCAATAATCGGAAGCCTGAATCATAAGGCACGCGGGACGTTGCATTCTTACTATTGAAAACAGTCCGAGCGTTATATAGAGATTTTTTATTCCCATATCGTCCACAAGTTCGCCGTTTACGCAATTTGTGATGTATTCGGGCAACTGTTCGCAACCGCAACAGCAACAGCCGTAATTATAGTTTTTTTCCACAACCTTTACGTCCAAAACTATGGGCGCGGCAACTTCCACAACCGCTTTGGGCATATTTACCACGCCTTCCACCACGTTGCTGCATTCGCAAAATGAGTTTGCCGTTATATCGGAGCCGAACACGCTTACTCCGCCCTCTCCTCCGAAAAGCACCAAATTTTTATCGTAAACCGCTATGCCGCAAAATTCCACCGACCTGCCGCCCGGAATGCACGCTTCAAACGTTATTTTGAAATAATAGCGTATACTTATGGAATAATATCCTCGGTTAAACGCAACTTCGGTTACGGAAATGCACGCTTTGAGTATTTCAACGTTTTTGGCTCTTATATTGTTGGCTCGGTCCACGGCGTCCTGCCCTATGTTTGTCAGATAGACTTTAAGGTCCTCCAGGCACTCTTTTATTTTTACGGCGTCGAATATTTTATCGGTGCAAATGCAGGTTCCGCATTCAACGGAGCCGTTTCTGCCGGAGCAACCGCCGCCTATGCCCAATGCGCCGCAAATCCCGTTGGTTTTTTCTGCCATTGATATATCCTCCGAAATAATGTAATTGAGCTTGAACATTCGCTTTGCTCGATATATCATATGTGGGCGGGCTTTTTTGTGTGAAAACGCTTTGCGGAAATCGTTTTGAATTTGCAAATGTTTTCAAAATATACTTGAAATTTTTCTTATATAAGCTATAATATTATAAGTAATGCAAAAATTGCAACTTTAAACGTTTTTTATTTCGGAGATTTGAAATGACGATTACTTCTTCTGTCACATCGAAAGTTATCAACTTGTTTTTTGTTATGCTTATGGGAATGTTGCTCAGAAAAACAAAGGTTATCGACAAACATTCCACAAGCGCGCTTTCGGCTATTCTTGTTACGATTACAAACCCTTTTTTGGTTATTACGGCGTTTCAAAAAGAATTTAATCCCACTTTGGTTAAAAACGGATTTATTATTTTGGGACTTTCGGTTGTTATGCACGTTTTAACTGCGCTTATAGGCTCTTTTGCTTTTAAATTCGAAAAAGTGCGGGCAAAAGAAAAAATATACAGTTTTGCGATGATTTTTGCAAACTGCGGCTTTTTGGGCTATCCCGTTTTGCAGGCTCTTTTGGGCGACGATAATTTGGGGCTTTTTTACGGCGTGTTTTTTACTTTGTTTTTTAACATATTCTGCTGGACATACGGCGTTATACTTATGAACGACGGAAAGGCTCTTGATAAAAAAACTATGTGCCGAAAAATATTTTTAAATCCGGGCTTTCTTTCGGCGATTCTTGGCTTTGCGCTGTTTATGCTGCAAATAAAAATCCCGGGGCAAATTGTTGAAGGTATGACTTATATCGGTAATATGACGTTTCCTCTTTCTATGCTTATTGTGGGAAGTCTTTTTTGCGAGCTGGAACTTAAAAGCGTTTTTAACGACAAAACTCTTTTTTGGTTCCTTGCGCTGAAATTGCTTGTTTTCCCCACGGCTATGATTTTTGCGGTTAAGCTTTTGGGACTTCCCAATATGTTTGCATATATTTTTGTTACTATGTGCTGTATGCCTGCGGCAAGCAACACGGCAATTATGGCGGATTATTACAATGCGGACAAAATTCTTGCCGCCAAGGTTGTGAGCGTTTCCACCGTTTGTTCCGTTGCCACAATTCCGCTTATGATGACTTTGGCTTCAAACGTTTTGGGACCGCTTGTTATGTAAGGAATTTTTGTTTTAGCTTAAAACGGACGAAAATTTGCGCTTTATTGATTTTATTATAACAATATGGGAGAATTATTTATTCATTAAGAAACGTATAGGCAGCGAAACAAAAGTTCTTCCGCAAAAGGATTTTTGGTTCGCTGTTGTTTTTATATGGGAGAAATTTACGATATGGTTACTTCGAAAATTCAGCCGCGCGGCGGCGTGCCGACTTTGTTTGTGAACGGCAAGCCGATTGTGCCGATGGCGTATATTACGTATCGTCAGGAAGAAAATTGCTATGAAGATTTTGCAAAAAGCGGATATGGGCTTTTTTCGGTGCAAATGCCGTTTGCCGAAAGAACCGTTAACGAGCAGTATGGAATGCCGCCGTTTCAAGGTGGAATTTATGAAGAAAAAGAGCCGAATTACGCTTTGATTGACAAGAATATTCGCAGAATTCTTGAAGTTTGCCCCAACGCATATATTCTTCCGAGAGTGAACGTTAATCTTTCCGAAAAGTGGGAAAGA
Organism: uncultured Oscillospiraceae bacterium; assembly: GCA_964544455.1. GTDB lineage: Bacteria > Bacillota > Clostridia > Oscillospirales > CAG-382 > SIG622. The sequence goes on along the minus strand of CAZJCI010000068.1, from coordinate 8,113 downwards.
GAACACCCCGACGAGCTGTGCTTTGAAAAATATCGGGAAAGTTACTGCGCTTGTTTTGCTTCGGACGAATGGGCGGCGGAAATTAAGCGGTTGTTGCGGGATTTTGTGAGTTATATTGAACGCAGTGACTATTGCGACAGAATAATCGGCTATCAAATTGCGGCGGGAAACACGGAAGAATGGATTCCGCTTGCGCCCAACGGCGGCGACGGAAAAAGAATGCGAGAAGCTTTTGAAAGATACAGTTTGGAAAACGGAATTGTTTTGTCCGAAAAAGAACTCGATTTTTTTAAAACTCCCAAAACGGCGGAAGAATTTTTCAGGCAGGCTCCCGCAACGTACAGACGTTTTATTTCGCAAGTTACGGCGGAACGTATTGTTGAATTTGCGGCGGAAACCAAAAAGCTTACCGGCGGCAGGCTGGTTGTGGGCGGTTTTTACGGATATACAATGGAATGTTGCGATTGGCGAATAGGACATCACTGTTTGGAGCGGGTTTTGGAGTGCGGCGATATTGACTTTCTTTGTTCGCCCATAAGCTATTTGGATTTGAGAAAAGCGGGGACGGACGCTTATAATATGTTGCCGGTGGATTCGCTTAAACTGCACAACGTTTTGTATTTTGCGGAAAACGACACCCGAACGCATTTGACTCGTCCCGCATGCGATTTGCCTCGTTATAACGACCCGATTTTTTTGGGACCGGATAAGGCAACTTCGGCGGAAAACATTAAAATGCATTTTTCCAGAGCTTTGACTCATGGGCACGCAATGTGGTGGTTCGATATGTGGGGCGGTTGGTTTCACGACGACTGCTATATGGCGATTTTAAAGCGGTGCGCCGAAATTTTTGAAGATTGCTCGAACAACAGCCGAATAAGTTCGGCGCAAACCGCCGTATTTATTGACGAATGCGCCTGGGCGGAATGCGACGATTCCGATTGGGTTGTTTCGGCAAAAACACGGCGAACGTTGGGGCTTGCGGGCGCGCCTTACGATATATTTCTTATGTCGGATTTTGAGCGGGTTTACCGCAATTACAAGGCGATTGTTTTTGCCGTGCCCGCAAAAACGCCGCATTTTTTGCAAGCGGAGCGGTTGGCAAAAGAAAATTCCGTTCCTTATTTGATTATTGAGAACGACGGTTCGGAATTATCCGAAAACGACGTTGCGAAATTTTATGAGCAAGCGGGAGTTTTTGTTTATTCAAGCTTGCCGGCGGTTGTTTACGCTTCGCAATCGCACGTTTTTTTGCACACGGCAAAAGCGGGCGAATATGATTTTTCGCTTCCCAACGGAAAGCGGGAATTTACCGATTTGTTCGACGGAAAAAAATATTGCTTTCCGTGCAAATTGGAATTCGGAAAGAGTTTGCTTTTTAAAGCGGATTAGGTTGCGTGCGGCACGGCGGGGTACCCTTATATAAAAGCTTTTGCCGCAAGCTTATTTCAGACGCATTATCCGATTTTGGGATATAAACAAAACAAAAATTATCGGAGGGAGGATTTGAATTTTGCCAAACAATTTGGAAACCGTTCGGGGCGAAGTGGAGGACATTACCTATACCAACGAAATAAACGGATATACGGTTTGCGTTATTAACTGCGACGGCGAAATGCTTACGCTGGTGGGCACAATGCCGTTTGTTAATTGCGGAGAAACGGTTACGGCAATGGGGAAATATATGAATCACCCGACGTTCGGCAGACAATTTAAGGTGGAACATTATGAAAAAGAGCTTCCCGCAACGGAAAGTTCCATTATTGCCTATCTTTCTTCCGGCGCGATTAAGGGAATAGGTCCTGTTGCCGCAAAAAGAATTGTGGACAGGTTCGGTTCGGACACGTTTGAAGTTTTGGAAAAGCACCCGGAATATTTGGAGGACGTTAAGGGAATTACAAGAAAAAAAGCTTTGGAAATAAGCAACGGTTTTAACGCTCAGTTCGGTATGCGAAACGTTATGATGTATTTTAACGGCATTTTCAGCACCGGCACCGCTATGAAAGTTTATAAAAAATACGGCGACGCTTCGGTTGACATTATTAAGCGAAACCCATATGTTTTGTGCGAAAAAATTACCGGAATAGGTTTTGAACGAGCGGACGCCGTTGCAAAAAAGCTGGGGTTTGACGAACATTCGCATTTCCGCATTGAATCGGGTATAAAATATATTCTTAAAGTAAATCTTAACCGAAACGGAAACTGTTATACTCCGCTTGAAAAGCTGTTTGAGGATACTGTTAAACTTTTGGGCGTTGACCGTGCCGAGGCGGGAAGCGCATTGCGGACTTTGTGTTCCGTGGGCGAAGTTGTTTTGATTAAATATAACAACGGTTTTTGCGTTTATCTTGACTATGCTTATAAAGCCGAAAAATATTGTGCGGAAAAACTTATGCTTTTGGCGGACACGTGCGTTAACATTCCGAATTCGAGGGCGGAAAGCCACATTGACGCCGCACAGGCGGAAATGGGAATTACGTTTGCGCCGCTTCAGCGAAAAGCGATTAAAAGCGTGTTGAACAACGGTATGCTGATTGTTACGGGCGGACCAGGAACGGGAAAAACCACCGTTATTCGGGCAATGATTAAGCTGTTTGACAGTTTGGGAATGAACACGCTTCTTGCCGCGCCGACGGGCAGAGCCGCAAAGCGAATGACTCATGCCACGCAACGGGAGGCGAGAACTATTCACAGGTTGCTTGAAAGCGGATATTCGGGAGATTCCGATGTGAACGAAAGTTTCGGACGGGACGAAAACAATCCTTTGGAGTGCGACGCGCTTATTGTGGACGAAATATCCATGTGCGACGTTTTTCTTATGGCGTCGCTTTTAAAAGCAATTAAGCCGGGAACAAAGCTCGTATTTTTAGGGGACAGCGACCAACTTCCGCCGGTGGGCGCGGGCGACACGTTGCGAGATATGCTTAATTCCGGAGTTATTCCCACGGTTCGTTTGGAGCAGGTTTTTCGTCAGGGCGAAGGAAGCGACATTGTGCTTAACGCTCACCTAATTAACTGCGGGCAGTTCCCATCCGTTTTTAACGACGGTTCGGAATTTTTCTTTATGATGCGCAACACCCATGAAGAACTTGCAAAACTTATTTGTTCGCTTTGCTCCGAAAGGCTTGTGAAAGCATATAACTTTAATCCGCTTGAAGATATTCAAATTGTTGCGCCCTCAAGAAAAGGTAAGTTGGGAACGGTTAAGCTTAACGCCGAATTGCAAAAGGTTTTGAATCCTCCCGACGTAAACAAGCTTGAAAAAAAGGTGGGCGACATTGTTTTTCGAGAGGGCGACAAAGTAATGCAAATTAAAAACAACTATTCCCAGGAATGGCAATATGAGGACGGCAGAACCGGGCAGGGCGTTTATAACGGCGAAATCGGTACAATAGAACGAATAAACACGTTTGAAGAATATTTTGAAGTTTGCTTTGACGGGCGGCGGATTCGATACGATCTGACGCAACTTGACGAAATCGAACACGCTTATGCGGTGACTGTTCACAAAAGCCAAGGAAGCGAATATCCTTGCGTGATTATTCCGGTTTGCGACGCGCCGCCCGCGCTTCTTAACAAAAATATGCTTTATACCGCCGTTACAAGAGCTCAAAGTATTGTGATTATTGTTGGTTTTATATGCAGTCTTTCGGATATGATTCATACGGACTATCAGGTTCACAGAAACACCGGGCTTTGTCCTATGCTGAAAAAGCAGAAAATCAACAAAAAAAAGGAAACGTAGATTTGAAAAGGGAAAAAATGAATTCTATGGAAAAATTCGATGGGCGGGCAAAAAATTACGCCGATGGACGTTCGAGTTATGCGGCGGGGCTTATTGACTGTCTTTATGAACGCTTTGGGCTTTGCAACGCCAAGGTTATTGCGGACGTGGGTTCCGGCACGGGGAAGTTTTCCAAGCTTTTGCTTGAAAGAAAAAGTACGGTTTATTGCGTGGAGCCGAGCGACGATATGCGATGTGCTGCGGAAAAGGAGCTGTGCGGATATGCGAGATTTTTTTCGATTGCGGGAAGTGCGGAGCATACGAATTTAACAGAAAATTCGGTGGACTGCGTTACCGCCGCACAGTGTTTTCATTGGTTTGACGTGCAAAAATTCAAGAAGGAATGTTTGCGAATTGTTAAAAACGGCGGCAGGGTGTTTTTGATATGGAATTCGAGGGATTGCAACGACGAAATCAACCTTGAATGGCGGGAAATTTCTTTGCGGTATTGCCCGAATTTTAACGGTTTCGGCAACGGAATTGAATATCAAGACAAAAAAATTGCGGAATTTTTTGGGAACGGATATGATTACGTATCCTTTGATTATCCGCTGATTTTTGACAGAGAACGTTTTATTAAAAGATGTCTTTCTTCTTCTTATTCGCCGAAAGAAAACGACGTTGGCTTTGAACGCTATGTTTCGGCGTTGAACGGCTTGTTTGATAAATACAACAAAAACGGAAATTTGGTTATTGCCAACAAATCGGTTGCTTATGCGGGAACAGTTAAATAGGCGACGTTTGTTTTTAGTATGTTTTGCGGATATTCGGCGTAAAGCGGCTGTCGCAACGTATTTTGAACGTTTGTTCGTCTTGCGGATTTTCGACCGTAAACAAAAACTCCCAAAATCGGAACTTTTGCCGATTTTGGGAGAAATTTTTGCGTATTATTTTTATTGTTGGGGCATTTTGCCGCAACCGTTTGTTATTGATTAATTGTTGCCGGTACTTCCGAAACCGCCGTTTCCTCTTTCGGTTTTATCCAAAGAATCCGTTTGGCAAAATTCGGCTTCCAAAAACGGTAAAATTACAAGTTGGGCTATTCGTGAGCCGTTGGATACGGTTTTGGGAGTATCCGAATCGTTGTGAAGTGCGACGATGTATTCGCCTCGGTAGTCGCTGTCGCATACGCCGACGCAATTGGCGGGGCGAAGTCCCTCTTTGGCGGCAAGAC
>CAZJCI010000068.1:0-3145 GCA_964544455.1 uncultured Oscillospiraceae bacterium | reverse complement strand
GCTACGGGCGAAAACCGCGCCGAAATATCCGTCGGGAATTGCTATGGAAAGCCCCGTGCCGATTTTTTGTGTGGAATGCGGCGGGATTTCGACGCTTTCGCTTTCGAGGCAAGCGTATAAATCGTAGCCGGCGGCTTTTTCCGAACCTCTTGTGGGAATTTTGGCGGTTTCTTTGAGTTTTGTTATTTGTATTTTCATAATTTCTCCGTTCAATATGGGGATATGCCGAATTTGTGCGAAAATCGGTTGGCAAGTGCAAATTCGGCTGTTAGGCAATGGGAATTATACCGTTTGACGAACAAAGTTTGTTTTGGTTTTTTACAGACGTGGGCAAATTCGGATTACTGCGAACCGTCGTTCCAAAGAGTTATGCAACCGAATTTTTTTGTTTGGTTCATATCTATTATGCGCTGATTTTCGCTTCCTCGAAATTTCAGCGAAATATTCTTTTTTTCTTTTTCGAATTTGCCGTCCACAAGCACGTCTATGAGGGAAAGCAGTTCTTGCGTTGCACAGCACATGGCTCTGCTTGGGATTTTCCCCGTAAGTTCTTCGTAGGTAAAACCGGAATAGCACCACACGTCTTTTTGCGGAAATTTTTCTTTGTATTTTCGCAAAAACGGAAGCAATCCGATTTGGTTTTGCACTTCGAACGGTTCGCCGCCCAAAAGTGAAAGACCTTTTATTCGGGGGTAGTTTGAGCTTTGGAAAATTTCTTCCCACACTTCGGCGGTAAACGGTTTTCCGTATGAAAAATCCCACGCCGTTTGATTAAAGCAATCTTCGCAACGGTGCAGGCACCCCGAAACAAAGAGTGAAACCCGAACTCCGGGACCGTTGGCTATATCGTTTTTTTTAAGTTCGGCATAGTTCAAGTTTCCCTCTCCTTTCGTGTTTTTTCCGTTTGGGGGCGAATTATTCTTCGGGGGTGATATTTTTTATGATTTCGTCTATTCTTTGAGCGACTTTTACGAAATCTTCGGGTTTATAGCCTTTTGTTGTCATTGCGGCTGTGCCCACTCTTACGCCGCTTGCTTCCATGGGCTTTCTCTTTTCGTTGGGGACGCAGTTTTTGTTAAGCGTAATTCCGTTTTTGTCCAATTCCTCCTGAACCTTTTTGCCGGTGAGGTGAGGGTGAGTTTTTGAAAAATCTATTAGGAACAAATGGTTATCCGTGCCGCCTGTTACAATTTCATAGCCCAAACGGATGAATTCGTCGCACATTGCTTTGGTATTTATTATTACCTGTTTTGCGTATTCTTTGTATTCGGGTGTGCAGGCTTCAGCCGCAGTTATTGCTTTTGCCGCGATGATGTGCTGGAGCGGTCCGCCCTGACAGCAGGGGAAAACCGCGCTGTCCACTTTTTTTGCAAGTTCGGGTTTGCAGAAAATAAGTCCGCCTCGGGTTCCTCGCAAGGTTTTGTGCGTTGTGGTTGTGATTATATCGGCAAGTCCGAAAGGCGTGGGGTGAACGCCGCCCGCGATAAGTCCCGCAATGTGCGCCATATCAACCATAAAATACGCTCCGACTTCTTTTGCGATTTTCGCAAAGCGTTCAAAATCGATAATTCTGGAATATGCGGAAGCTCCCGCAAGAATGAGGTTGGGTTTTATTTCTTTGGCTTTTTTTTCGACGTCTTCGTAATCAATGAATCCGTCCGAGCCTACGTCGTAGAACGACATATTGAAAAGCTTGCCGGAGAAGTTTGCCGCCGAACCGTGGGTTAGGTGACCGCCGTTGTTAAGGTCCATTGCAAGAATTTTATCGCCCGCTTTAAGCACGCTCATATATGCGGCAAGGTTTGCGCTTGAACCGCTGTGCGGCTGTACGTTTACGTGATAGTCGGTATTAAAAACTTTGCGCCATCTGTTGCAACAAAGTTCTTCGAGTTCGTCAACGTTGACGCAACCGCCGTAATAGCGGCCTCTGTTTCCGCTGTGACGTTCGAACGCGGGGTAGCCCTCCGAATATTTTGCCACAAAGGAACTTGCGGCGGCGGTTTTTACCGCTTCGCTGGGGAAGTTTTCGGAAGCGATGAGTTCGATGACGGTTTCTTCTCTTTTATCTTCTTTGGCAATGATTGCCGCAACTTCGGGGTCGGTTGCGGAAAGTTTTGTTTGAATAAACTGTTCGAGTGAAAGGTTGTTCATTTTTAATCTCCTTTTGTTTTTCAGGTGTATTTGCATATATTATACCACAAATAATTGTTTTTGTCAATTATTTGGTGAAAAAAGCGGAGGTATTTTCCAAAAAAGAAAAACGGGCGGCTTGAGCCGTACCCGTTTTTTAAGTTTTGAGGAGAATATTTATTTATAGAGTGCGAGGTCGGTTAGGGCTATGTAAGCGTTATAGCTACTGTATTTTTGAGCTTTCAATTTAATCGTAAGCATATTTACGCCTTTTACGTTTATATCAAACTCAAACGGCATTGTTTTTGTTACGGCGTTAACCTGTTTAATCAATCTTTCGTCGCCGTAAAAATAAACGGTTACTTGTTGTTCTCCTCGGTTGTAATCGTTTGCCTTTCCCAGACCTGTACTGTTAATACTTTCTGGCAGAACGATGTTACCGGAAAGCTTTTTATATTGGCTGTTCAGCGGATAATCTATTATTATTTGCGCACCATCTTCATCGTTGGATATTGTATCTGCGTAATAAAAACGTTTAAACACCATACCGTTTGTATATGTTTTACCCAAATAATCGGTAACGGTTCCGTTTATTCTGAACAATGCACTGTCGTTGTTTGCTTTCCTAAAATCGGTATACTGTATTCTGTCCAAATAATTATCGGGTTTGCTTCTGTTCGCTTTTCCGATGTATACGCTTTGGGTTGTGCCGTCCCATTCCACGTCTTCGCCGAAAGCGTTTGAAATTGCTCGGACCGGAAGATATGTTGTGCCGTCCATTATGAACGGTTCGACGGTGTTCCCTTTTGCGTCCTTGGGAACGATTTCCGCACCGTTTATGTATATTTTTATGTTGTTATAGAAAATTTCCGCGCGTTGGCTTATTGTTTTGGAAAACGCGGTTACGCTCAGCGCAAGTATTGCCGCCGAGGCGATTAGGGCTATTCTTATTTTTTTGTTTTTAAACATTTTTACTTCTCCTTAAAATTTAATTTTTTATTTTGCCGAATTAATT
>CAZJCI010000067.1:0-11227 GCA_964544455.1 uncultured Oscillospiraceae bacterium | reverse complement strand
TTATGCCGATAACTCAGGCAAATGAAGCTCATTCGTTGCTTAGGGACGGCAAGAGCGCGGGCAAGGTTGTGCTTACGTTTTAATCGTAAACTGCGGCGCGGTATTTTGGAAAAATTTGGAAAAACCGTTTAAAGCGAAAAACGAATTATGAAATTATAAAACAGTAATCGGCTTATTGCAAAATGGACGGCAGAATTTTTTAGTTCGCATTTTCGGCGAGTGAGGTAAATTTAAGTGTGACCGGACGTTGACGAACGGTTGATGACGGAACGTTTGATGTTGCCGTTCACTTTGTCGGCGTCGGAATATACCGTTGTTATTTTGCTTAAAAAGTTCGGTAATTGTTGAATTTTAGCCGAAACGGTTGCGGTCGTAACAAAAAATAAAGCTATGTTTTTGCAACAGGCTGAATATTTTTTATAAATTTTAATGCTGTGCGGCGGTGCGGTTATTCTTGCGGATTGCAACACGGCGGAAAGGAAAGGTTATTGGATTATGGAAGTGAATTTTAACGGAAAAGTTGCGCTTATTACCGGCGCAGGTTCGGGAATCGGGCTTTTATCCGCAAAATGCTTTGCCAAAGAGGGGGCAAAGGTTGTTCTTGCGGATATAAACGAAGAATCTGTTATTAAAGCGGCAGACGAAATTAAAGCTGACGGCGGAGAAGCGATTGCCTGCAAGGTTGACGTGAGAAATTACGAAGACGCTGTTATGTGTCGAGATAAGGCTGTGGAGGCGTTTGGCGCAATTGATATTTTGGTTACGTGCGCAGGCGGTTCGGAACTCAGAATTAAGGGCGTGAGCGGAAAACAGTTTTGGGAAGTGCCGATTGACGTTGTGGATTTCGGCATAGACTTAAATCTTAAGGGCGCAATGTATTTTCAACATGCGGTATTTGCGCAGATGGCAAAGCAAAAAAGCGGCGTGATTATTTCTTTGGGCTCTATTTCCGGTGCGGACGGCGGTTTCGACTATGCCTATGCCGCTTCGAAAAGCGCGCTTATGGGCGGCGTTACAAAATCGCTTGCAAACGTGGGCGCACCTTTTAACATAAGGGCGGTTTGCGTGGCTCCCGGTCCCGTTTTGACTCGTCCCGCAATGGCGAATATGAAAACTCTTATGGGAAGAGCGGCGCAAACGCAGGAAATTGTGGATACCATTCTTTTTGTGGCTTCCGAAAGAGGCGCGTTTATAAACGGAACAACGTTCCTTGTGGACGGCGGCAGACACGTTATGTTTAACAAGAATTGAGGGTGAAAAAAATGAAACCTACTTTTAAGGGACACACAAAACCGCTTTATACGGTTATGATACAAAAAAAGACTCCGGAAGAAATATTCGATACAATTGCAAAGGCAAGAGCGGCGGGGGCGGACTCATTGGGAATTCAAATTGAAAAGCTTTTGCCGGAATACAGAACGGAGGAAGTATATAAAGCCATTTTTAATGCGGCGAACGAACTTCCCACATATGTTACGTTTTACAGAAGAACCGATTCCGAAAATTTTATAAAGTCGGACGATGAAATTGCAAACGAACTTAAAAAAATAGTTCGTTGCGGCGGAACGCTTGTGGACGTTATGGGAGACCTTTTTTGCCGAACGGAAGGCGAACTTACGGACAACGGGGAAGCTGTGGAAAAGCAAAAAAAGCTTATTGACGAAATTCACGGCATGGGCGGCGAAGTTTTGATGTCGTCGCACGTTTTGAAATATACCGATTCGGACAGGGTTATGGAAATTGCAAACGCTCACAAAAACAGGGGAGCGGATATTTGCAAAATTGTTACGAGAGCCGAGGACGATACGCAGCAAATTTATAATCTTATGATTATTGACAGGCTTAACAAAGAACTTGGTTTGCCGTTCCTTTATTTGTGCGGCGGCAAATGCGAAACTTTGCGCAGAATTGGTCCGATGTTCGGTTGCTGTATGTGGCTTTGCGTTTATGAACACGACGAACTTTCCACAAAGGAACAGCCGGAAATTTTGAAGCTTAAATCCATTGTGAACGCTTTTAACTGAAAATTTTCCGTCGGATATTTCCGACGGATTTTTTGTTTGGTTAAAAATAAGCGCGAAAAAAGCGTGGGCAAAACGGCGGAAAAACTAATATTGCTTTTTACGGCGCAAAAATCGGTGACGGCTGAAAAATACGAAACGGCACGTTTTTGCGCCGTTTCGTATTTTGGTTGAAATGTTAATCTCTGCTGTGCTTGGGGAGAAAATCCGGTAAATCCCAAAGGTTGTCCCGACGGGCGAAATATATTTTTCCGTTTTTGTCGAAATCCATTTTGTTCATTACGTCTTGTATGTTTCGGTCGAACGGTATATCGGCTGACGGAGCGATTTTGTTGTATCTTCCGAAAGACGAATGTTCCGTTTGAAAATATTGAATGTAGGTGTTGTTTTTGAATTCCGGCAGCCATTCGGGCTTTTCGGCGCAACAGTGAAGAAGCATATTGCGGCTTCTGTCGAAAATATTGTTTTCGAGAACGAAATTTTCGTCGAGATAGTTATAGTGGTCCCAACCTTTTACGTGCGCTGCGGGGAAATAGTTATCGGGGGACGGCCTTTGTTCGCCAAAACCGAAACCCGCAAAGCGCATTATATTATCCTTTGCAAGAATGTTTTGCTGGAATCTTACGCTTCTTTCATTATCAGCTTTTCCCAAAAAATATTCGAAACTGTATATGCAATATTCTATTAGATTATTTATGTATTTTACGTTTTTTTGCTTGCAATCTCTGTCGCCGCCGGCGGAGAGTTGGTGGGTTACGCCCGCATCGTAGCATTGATATATGTAATTGTGTTTGCAAACGTAATCGTCGCAACCGCCGTATATTTCTATTCCGTTTCCGAAACGGAAAACTTCGCCTTTTCTTTCGGGAATGCTAAGGTATCCCTGAATGCTTCCGCCTATCCAGCCTATTTCGCAATTTGTGACGTGGAGACCTTTTACCGTTCCCGCACCGACGCCGTGTGAACCGCCGTATTTTATTGCAAGGTTGTCGATGTGAACGTGGTTTTGTCCTACGGATATTATGTGCTGTTTTGTTGCGAATTCGATGGAACGGAACACTTCGCCGGGGTTGCCGTTATCGCATCTTAAATAAATTTCGGCAAGATTTTCCGAGTTGTTGATGTCGGGAAGTCCGTTTTCGGTTATGACATTATCTTGGCGGCAAAAATGGTCGAGGTTGTGTTCCAAATGCTTTTTTACGTCGAATTCGACGTTACGGTTATAGCGGCAAACGTATTTTCCGTTTACAAATGACGGAATTTTTTTGACGGAATATTCTTCGCCTTCGTTAAAGACGATTACGCCGACGTCTCGCATTTTTTGATGAAAAATCCAAATATTACTTGTGTCGCTGAGAAGTGTCCATTTTTCCTTGCCCACTCCGTTTTCGGGAGAACCGTAGATTCGAGGTTTGCGGGCGTTGGGATCGCCGTATGCGGCGTAGGTTACGCCGCATTTTCCGCCGATGTTACCGCGGAATATTTCTCCTCTTTTGAAAAACACGCCGTCGCCGGGGGCGAGATTCAAGCTGTTTACTTTTGCGATTGTTTTTATGGGCGTTTGCGGTGAAAGTCCGTCGTTGTTATCGTTGCCGCTTTCCGATACGTAGTAGGCTGTGCCGTCGATTGATATTTGGTCGGTGGCGGTTAATATTTCGTTTTTTAAATTTTCGGAAAGAACGTTGATTTTTTTGATGATTTCGTCGGTGGCGTTGAAATCCGGGCAGTTGGCGTTGTTTTCGGTCATTTTGTTCTCCTTTGGTTTGTTTGATTAATATTTCATCATTATATCAAGCATTTTTCTGTCAAGCTTATGCCCGAAATAATCTTCGTATTCGACGTCGGCTCTTTCGCTGTCCATAACGCCGAATTTTCCGCAAAGATTCCACATTGCCCAGCCGATGTTAAGTTCTTTGAATATTGAGAGCAAATCTTCAAGCCAAGCAAGAGTTACGCTGTGAGGAGTGTTGCAATTGCAACCGAGTTCTCCGCAAAAGAACTTTTGCCCGTAAATGTTGCAAACGGAGTTCCACATTTCAAAGTTTTCTCGCAGTTTTTTGTAATCGTAGGTTATGTATTCTCGAGGTTCTATGCGGGTGCAACGGACGGCTCCGGGCCATGTAGGGACGATGTTATCGTAAAAAGGGGAAGATGTGCCGTAATGAGTAAGCCCCATGGGTTCGTAGCCTCGGCAGGAATATATTACGTCTTTGGTTTCGACTTCCATCATATCTATGGGAGGTATTCTGCCCCAACCGTAGCCGTCCACGGTGAAAATTCTGTTGGGAGTTATTGCTTTTACGGCTTCTTGCACCATTGTGAATACGTTTGTGTAATCTGCGGGGGCGATTCTGTTGTTGGGTTCGTTTATGAAATTGAAGGTAAGTTTGTCGTTATCGTAGTTTTTATATCTTTTTGCAAGTTCGGTAAACTGATAAACCATTGCTTTTTGCGCTTCGGCGTCTTTCCAAAGGTTATATTTTTCGTCTTCGTCGAAATTTACGCAATAGCCGGGGGCACGGTGAAAACCGAGGTCGATATGCAAGCCGTATTTTTCGCCGAAATACACTGCTTCGTCGAGCTTTTCAAGCACGCTTTCGTCCATTGCATAGGGATTGTCGACTGTGCTCCAGCATCTGTAGGAAAGCGGAAGTCTTACGTAATTAAATCCCCAATCGGCGATTATTTTGAATTTTTCCTCGGGGAAATATTGCAGATTTTGAAATAAATGAAGGTCTTTGCTACTTTTTGAAACGAATAATCCCTGAAGGTTAAAACCTTTCCAGCGTATATTTTTCATTTTTTCTCCTTAGGATATGCAGACAAATTTTGTTTTAATCTCTTTCTTCTTTGGGAAGAAAAGCGGGTAATTCGTAAAGGCTGTCTTTGTGAGCGTAATAGAATTTTCCGTTTTGGTTGAAGTCCGGAGTGTCGGCGGATTCGCAAATGTTTTGGTCGTAGGGGAGTAATTTTGTGGGAATTGCACCGTAGCGACCGAAAGTGCTTTCTTCGCCGTCGATATATTGAACGAAAATATTGTTTTGGAACTTGGGAAGCCACTGCTTTTTGCCTGCTCCGCAATGAAGCATCATATTTCGGCTGCGATCGAAAATATTTCCTTCGTAGACATAGTTTTCGTCGAGCGGGTTGTGGTGATCCCAACCTTTTATGTGAGCGGCGGGGCAATCTCTTTCGGGGCGTTGTTCGCCGAAACCGAATCCGGCGTAGCGGAAGATGTTATCTTTTACAAGTATATTTTGCTGAAAGCGCATTCCGTTGACGGTGTCGGCTCTTCCAAGGAAATATTCCAAGGAATAGGTGCAATATTCAACAAGATTTCGGGTGTATTTTATATTTTTTTGGCGGCAGTCGTTATCGCCTCCGGCGGAAAGCTGATGAGTCATACCTGCGTCGTAGGCTTGATAGATGTGGTTGTGGTCGCAAACATAATCGTCGCAACCGCCGTATATTTCTATGGCGTTTCCGAAACGGACCACACTGCCGTGAGAGGGAGAATCCGGGCGGTTTACATAGAATTGAATGCAACCGCCGATCCAACCGAAATAGCAATTTGTTACGTGGAGACCGGTGCATGTTCCCGCACCGATGCCGTGGTTGCCGCCGTACATTATTGCAAGGTTATCAATGTGAACGTGGAACCAACCGCCGACTTGCACTACGTTACTGCGGGGAGAAAACTCTATGGAGCTGAACACTTCGCCGGGGTTGCCTTTATCGCATCTTAAATAAAGTTCGGCAAGGTTTTGCGGGTTGTTAATATCGGGAAAGCCCGATTCCGTAAGGATGTTATCCTGTTTGCAAAAGTGAGTTAAATCATTATTAAGATGTTTTGTTACGTCGAACGGCACGGTTTTATCATAGCGTTTTACATATTTTCCGTTTATGAAAGAGGGGATTTTTTTTACGGAATGACATTCGCCGTCGTTAAAAACTATGAGACCGATGTCCGGCATGGGGGTGGAGTATTTCCAGACGTTTGTTGTTCCCTCAAGCAAAGTCCATTTTGAAGCGTCCGCGCCGTTTTCGGGAGAGCCGTATATTCCGGGCTTTTGACCTTCTCCGTATGCCGAATAGGTTACGCCTGCGCGGCATTTTATTGCGCCTCGGTATATTCCGTTTCTTTCGAAAAATACGCCGTCGTTATAGGAAACGGGACCGTTGTTGACGTTTTGAAGCGTTTTCCACGGAGTTTGCGGTGAAAGACCGTCGTTTGAATCGTTACCGTGAAGTTGGGAAACGTAATATGATTTGCCGGTTACGGTGACTTGGGTTTTGGATTCGGCAATTTCTTTTTTTAGTTTTTCAGAAAGGGAATCTATTTCTTTTATTATTGCTTTTGTTGCTTCGAAATCGACTGTTTGTGTGATGAATTTTGGATTTTCCGACATAATAATCTCCTTGTTGTTGTTTATTTTTGTAAAATAACGTTAAAAAACGTTTACTTTCACATTATAACATAACGTTTTTTGAATGTCAACCTTTTTTGTGGGATTTTTTGTATTTATTGTTTTTAAATTTGTGTTTTTTGTGGGCGGCGCGATTCGGCGTTTTGGTATGTATTGACATTTTTGCGAAAATGTGATATAATTTCGGCGTACCGAAAGGAATGATGAAATGAGAAAATACAGAATAGCGGACGCACACTGTCATATTTATCCCGATAAGATTGCCGAAAAAGCCGCCGAGGGCACGGGAAAATTTTATGATATAAAAATGCGGTTTGACGGCAGAACCGATACGCTTAAGGAAATTTGCAGAAAATGCGGAATTGAAAAATGTCTTGTTCAATCCGTTGCAACAACGCCCAAGCAGGTTTCGAGTATAAATAAGTTTATTGCGGGAGAGGTTGAAAAAAGCGACGGACTTTTTGTTGGGTTCGGAACTCTGCACCCGTTGAGCGAAGATATTGACGGCGATATTGAAGAACTTATTTCCCTGAAGCTAAAAGGAGTGAAGCTTCACCCGGATATTCAGGGATTTGCTGCGGACGATCCGAAATGCGTGAGAATTTATGAAAAAATAGCCGGTAAACTTCCGTTGCTTATTCATTGCGGCGATAACCGTTATGATATGTCGAATCCGAACAGAATCGGAAAGGTTATTGACACTTTTCCGAACATGACGGTTATTGCGGCGCATTTTGGAGGATATACCGTATGGGAACAAGCGGCGGAAACTTATGCGGGAAAGCAAAACGTGTTTGTTGACACAAGCTCTTCGTTTCCGTTTTTAACGAATGAACAAATTAAAAGATTCATTCGAGCCTACGGAGCGGAAAAAGTGCTTTTCGGAACGGATTATCCTATGTGGAATGTTGAAGACGAGCTTGAAAGACTTTTTTCGTTGGGATTGACGGAAAAAGAATATGAAATGATTCTTTATGAAAATTTTGAAAGACTTTTGGGGGAATGATTTGCGAAATGATATATAATGGCGATAAAGAAAAACGTGCGGTGACGAATTGCGAACTTTGTCAGTATTATGTTTATGATGAAGAATGCGATTGCTATATTTGCGAAGTGAATCTTGACGAAGACGAAATGATAAAATTTCTGTCGTCCTCAAACGACGCATGCCCTTATTTTGTTTTGTATGACGAATATAAAATTGTGAGAAAACAAATGTAAAACAAAAATCACGCTCGACTTGTTTGTTGAGTGTGATTTTTTTTTGAGTTGCCGCATAAATTGTATATCGAAAGGGTGATAAATATAAAAAGATATACTGTTGTTAAACCGTCGGTTTGGATGTTTAAAACGGAGGATTTATGCTCCGAAGTAAGCGACGAACTGCTTTTCGGAACGACGCTTGAAATTTTGTCCGAAAACGATACGACGGCTTTTTGTAAAACCGATTACGGATATTGCGGATATATTAATAGGTGGGAACTTTACGAATGCGAGAGTGAAGATTGCGATATGGGCGAAAAAAGAATTTTATACGGTAGGTGCGACGTGCTTTCGGAACCGAGATATTTTTCGGCTCCTTATATGTCGCTTTCGAAAGGTTCGAAAGTTAAGCTGCTGGGAAAATACGACGAAAGATTTTCCGCTTGCGAAATCGGCAACAAAGCGATGTATTTACCGAATTTTGCCGTTGAAAAAAACAGCGGTATGCGGTTGGGATTCAACATTGCGGAAGCTGCGCTTTCTTATGTGGGAGTGCCGTATAGGTGGGGCGGGAAAAGCGATGTGGGAATTGATTGCTCCGGGTTGGCGTTTATGAGCGCGGCATTGTGCGGGGCGGAAATTTTCAGGGATTCGATTCCCGACGAACGCTATGTCGATATTATTGAAGAAACGCAGGTTGAAGCCGGAGATATTGCTTATTTTGACGGGCATATGGCGGTGATGCTTTCACGGAACAGTTTTGTACATTCTTCGGCAAAAAGAGGACGGGTTGTTAAAGAATTTTTTTCGGATTCTTCGCTTTCGGAAAAAGATGTGGTTTGCTATGCTCGCATAAAAGGGAAAAACAAAAACGGTTAGATGTTAGATTGGAAAACTGAATTTTTATTTAGATTTTGAAATACGATTAAAGACTTACGCTTAGGGCTTTGACGCATTCTCGGCAAACGTAACCGTCCAAATGCTTTATAAGCTCGTATTTTGAACCGCAGAAAACGCACACGTTTTTGGGACTTGTGATTACTATTCTGTTACTTTCGAGTTCGATGTTTACTTTATCGCCGACGTTTACGCCTAAGGATTTTCGCATTTCCACGGGGAGCACTATACGTCCCATTCTGTCGATGTTTCGAACCGTTTTTGAAGATTTCACGATATATCACTTCCAAACTTTTATATTAATAATGTGATTATACCATTTATTGAAAAGATTGTCAATAAAAAAGTAACGGCAATTCGGAGGTTTGTTATGATTGGAAAGTTGTTGGGAATAATGATGAGTTTTTCCGTTTTGTACGGAGTGATTTGCGGAAATGCGGAGGTTGTGGGCAGAGCCGCAACGGCGGGAGCGGCGGAGGCGGTTTCGCTTGCGATTGCGCTGTTGGGAAATATGTGTCTTTGGAGCGGAACGGCAAGGGTTTTGGACAGATGCGGATTTACAAAGAAACTTGAAAAAATTATTTCGCCTTTATTGCGGGTGATTTATCCGGACTCATATTTTAAGGGCAACGGTATTCGGGAATGCGCCGCCAACGTGAGTGCGAATTTTTTGGGAATAGGCAACGCCGCTTTGCCGTTGGGAATTGAGACGATGAAAAAATTCGCTGACAACAGCGGCTTTGAAAAAGAAAAAGCGAGCGACGATATGGTTATGTTTGCGGTGCTTGCAACCACGCCTTTTCAGCTTATTCCCGCAACGCTTGCGGCAATGCGGGAAGCGGCGGGGAGCGTTGCGCCGTATGAAGTATTGCTTCCGATATGGATTTGCGAAATTGCAACAACCGTTTTTGCGGTGATTGTTTGCAAGTGTTTTGCTAAAATTTTTAAATAAACGGAGTTGTTATGGCTGAAATAATCGGAACATATGCCGTGCCGCTGATTTTTTTACTTGTGGGTGTTGCATTGCTTTTTTCGCAAAAGGATTTGTTTTCCGAATTTATTGCGGGAGCGAAAGACGGCGCACAAACGTGTTTTGCAATGTTGCCAACATTGGTTATATTGATGACTGCCGTGAAAATGCTTTCTTCTGGGGGCGTTATGCAAGTGATGACGGATATTGCGGATAAAGTATTTTCAAAAATAGGATTTCCCAAGGAATTGCTTCCGCTTGCGATAACAAGACCGATTTCGGGGAGCGCGGCAACGGCAACGGTGAACGAATTGTTTGCAAAAGCGGGAGCGGACAGTTTTGCGGGGCGATGCGCTTCGATAATAATGGGGGCTTCGGATACCGTTGTTTATACATTAACGGTTTATTTCTGTTCTGTCGGAGTGAAAAAAACTCGTCACGCATATCCGGCGGCTTTTTTGACGATGATTTTTTGCGTTATGTTTTCGGTTTTTCTTACAAAATTATTCTATTAAAACAAAAGGCTTGCAATCGGCGAAAACTTGTGCTATAATATATACTACATATTATACAATAAGAATGAAAGCGACGTGAAAAAATGAGAGATTTATATTTTGCGGCTTGTGCCGAAAACGGCGGAATTTACCACTATAAATTTTATGACGGAAAAATTGAGTTTGTGAAAAAATACGATTTGGACAGACCGATGTATCTTGCAATTGAAAACGACAAGATGTATGTTATACTTCGAGATGTTTTTGACGGCGAAAGTGCGGTTGTGAGATTTGATATTGAAAAAGACGGAAGTCTTTGCAATATGACGGTGCCGGTCAGTGCAAGGGGAAAGTGCGCTTGCCATTTGTGTGTTGAAAACGGAAATGTTTATACTGCGAACTATATTTCCGGAACTGTTTCTTTGGTAGGGCGCAAAACCGTGGTTCACAGCGGTTGCGGTCCGAATAAACCTCGACAGGATATGCCGCACTGTCATTGTATTAATTTTACCGCCGACGGCAAATACTTATTGGCTTGCGACCTTGGAAACGATACGATATATACATACGACAAAGAGCTTAACGAGATTTCCAAAGCGACGGTTGCGGCGGGACAGGGATGCCGCCATTTGGCAATGTCGCATAAATATAATACGGTTTATTGCGTTAACGAACTTGGTTCGACGGTGACGGTGTTTGAAATTGACGACGGAAAACTAACGGCGTGCGGAACATACGGAACGCTTCCCGCAGGCTTTGTAGGAGAATCCATAGCGGCGGCGATAAAATTCTCGGCTGACGAAAGGTATTTATATGTTTCAAACAGAGGCGACGATTCAGTTTGCGTTTTTGAAATTTGCGACGATGGAAAAAAAATGCGTCAAAAAAATACTGTTTACACGGGTGGCGCATATCCGAGAGATTTTGAAATAGTTGATAATTATATGTTTGTTACGAACGAAAGAACAAATAACGTAACTGTATTTAAAATAAGCGGCGAAAATATGGAAAAACAAGATGTTATACTTGAAATGCCAAGCCCGCTGTGCGTGATATACAGATGAATTTATCGAAACAAGTTGAAAATTGGTGAAAATTGACTATTGACAAAATTTGTTGATTGTGGTATAATAATAAAGCTGTCGCAGGGAGCGGAGCGAAAAACAAAGACAAAACTTAAAGCTGAAACCAAACCACGACCATTGAGTCGCAAAA
>CAZJCI010000066.1:0-11326 GCA_964544455.1 uncultured Oscillospiraceae bacterium | reverse complement strand
AAATCGCGTAAACCAGCGTTTTTTGGGGAAAAGAAACAAAAGCTTCTCTGCAATATTGCTCGTTTGGGCTTGCCGAATAACGGCAAGAAGCAACCGCAGTTTCAAAATCCAGCTCTCGCACATAATCAAAAACGTTTTTATGACCGAACTCAATAAGCAAATCTCCCAACGAAAGATAAAATTCGCTGTTTTTGTCAAGAAAATTGTCGTCCAATTCCGTTTGAGCTTCAAAATATTTTTCTTCAAGCGCAAAAGCTTTTGCTTTTTCATAACTTTCTTTCGCGCCGATTCTGACGTCTTTTTTGGGAACGCCCGACCACAATGTATCGTGATTAAGCGAAATTTTTTCCACGTCGTTGTCGAAAAAAACCATCGCTCCCAAACTGCCGTTTCCCAACGGCAAAGCTTCCGTCCACGCTTTTGCAGGCAAACCGTATATTGTTTTTGAATTATTCATATTTCTCACTCCCAAAATCATTTAACGGTTTCGTCCAAAAGTGCCAACTTCAATTCGGAATGTTTTCTTGCAAAATTAGCAATTGCGACAACAGCCGTATTTGCGCTTTCCGAATGAGTCATTTTTATGTATGCCTCGGAACTTCCCACCGCTTTTTTTATATTGCTCAAACTTGCCGAAATTCTGAATTTCGCCGCCGACGGTTTAAGCTTGTCGGTTTGAGCGTCAAAATTTTCGGAAATATTGCACAGTCCAAGCTCTTCAATTCTTTTTTCCGTAACGTCCTCATCATAAAATCCGTCGGCTTTCGGCAAATAGGCAATTCGTGTTTTTGTTTTCAAAACCTCATAAAGCGCGTCCTCCGTTTCGCCCACGCAACGTTCCAACTCGCCCTCGGCATAAAGTTCCTGCGCGCTTTCGTTAAAAGTAACACCTATCGTATGACCGCCCGCATAAATTCGCCTTAAAACATCGGGATAATTCAAAATATCGTCTTTCGTAACAAAAAACGTTGCCTTAACGCCCTGTTCGGAAAGAACCATCAACGTTTCCGAAGCTTTTTCGAATCCCTGCGAAGTATAAAAAAGCATAACCGTTCCTGGTTCGATTTTTTCTTCCTGCGGTTCTTGCTTTTTGGGCGGCTCCGTAGGATTTTTAACGTTATCTTTTTCATTCGAATTGCCGGGTTGCGTTTCCGTTTTGCCGTTTCCGCCGACCGTTTGAGAATTGCTATCGGAATTCGGCAAACTCGGCGTTGAAGGTTGCGCCGTTGCCGTACCCGCGTCGGTACTTCCGCCGCCGATAAAAAGATTTCCCAAATTGTTTTTAGTCGTTTCCGCTTCTCCGCCGTTTGTCGACGATTCCGCAGTTTCGGATTTATCAACCTTGGTTTCGCCGTTACCGTTCGAAGAATTTTCGGCGGAATCTTTTTCTTCCGACGGCGTTTCGGTTGTAGGAGAATATATGCTTGGAGCATACATTCTGACAAGTTCCTGAGCCGAAAGCCCGTCCACAGTATATATTTTAACGGCATATATCCTATTTTCTCCGTCGTTATACGTGTTGCACCCCACCCCCGCCGCAGAACACGTAACTCTCAACGGAACGTAATAAACTCCGTAAAACGTTGGAACGCTTACTTCATAAACCTTGTTTTTTTCCGTCACCGCATAGTTATCGGTAATGCTGAAGGATATATATTTGTTGCTTTTTTTGTTTTGAATATAAAAATTCGAACCGTCGTCGGAAAAGTTGATTTTAATATTGGATAAACCGTAAAAAATTTCAAGCGGAACATATTCAACGCCGTTGGAAATAACCGGAGGATATTTTTTATAGGAAGCAAACACAGCGTCGTTTTTAAAAAGACTCGGAATTGCGGAATTTTCCGTCAAATTCACATAGGTTCTGTAATTTACATCGTTATATTGAGCTCCGAACCCGCAAAAAAACGTTGAAGCGCAAACAATCGCAACGGCGGAAACAGCGGCGCACAATATGATTAATCTTTTTTTCGTTTTCATAACCTTTCCTCCCGAACAATAAAAATTCTACATTCCAATTATAAGCTTTTCGCACCGAAAAGTGTTTAATATATTGTAAATTATAAGCGTATAATCCCCCCTTACGCCTTGACAAAAAAAGGTAAATGATATATACTTACATAAAACCCCTTTTGGGCGAATATAATTTTTGGAGAATATAATTTATGAAAATTAAAAACAGACTTTGGAAAGACGGAAAAAAGTGTTGCCTCACATTCAGCTACGACGACGGAACAAAATTCGACTACAAACTTGTGGAAATCTTCAACAAATACGGAATGAAATGCACGTTCAATCTCAATTCCGGATTTATGAAAGACTCTTCCCACGTTGCCGTGTCAGATATAAAAAGCCTTTATTCCGGGCACGAAGTTGCGGTTCATTCTCACACGCACCCCACTCTTACCGAACTTCCGTCCACAATTATACTCGAAGAAATTCTGACCGATAAACGTATTCTGGAAGAATGGACGGAAAAAACCGTGCGTGGTATGGCATATCCCAACGGCTATTACGACGCTCGCACAGCGTCGCTGTGTCACGACTGTGGAATGAACTATGCTCGAACAACCGTTGCAACAAACGGATTTAAAATTCCCGAAGATTTTATGATGTGGCACCCAACCTGTCATCACACGGGAAATATTCAAAAATTATGGGAAGATTTAATCAACATTCCCACCTATCGTTTGAATATGCCACTGCTTTACATTTGGGGACACTCCTATGAATTTAACAACGGCAACAATTGGAATATAATTCAAGATTTTTGCAAAAAAGCGGCAAATCACCCGGACGTTTGGTATGCCACCAACATAGAAGCGTTCGATTATGTGCGCGCGCAAAGGTCAGTGGACTATTCAATAAACAAAAACACGGCATATAACCCAAGCGCAATTTCCGTATGGATAGACGTTGACGGAACTCCCGTGGAACTAAAACCCGGCGAAAACCGTTTTTAATCCAAAACAGTATACTATTTTGCGCAAAATGTGTGCTTTTGCGAACAAAATTGCAAAAATTTGCATAACT
Source organism: uncultured Oscillospiraceae bacterium (assembly GCA_964544455.1). GTDB lineage: Bacteria > Bacillota > Clostridia > Oscillospirales > CAG-382 > SIG622. The sequence continues at coordinate 8,293 of CAZJCI010000066.1, read as the reverse complement.
CAACGGATTTTTGTTGACAATTTCGGCAAAGTATGCTACAATAATAAAAATACGTCAACTAATCAACAGCGGTATGAAAGGATATTATAAAAATGAAAGACGCAACATTGGTTGTTATGGCAGCCGGTATGGGCAGCCGATTCGGCGGTCTGAAACAAATGGAACCCGTTTCAAACGACGGTAGAGCCATTTTGGATTATTCCGTTTTCGACGCAAAAAGAGCAGGCTTTAACAAAGCGGTATTCATCATCAAAGAAGAAATAGAAAAAGATTTCAAGGAAATCGTCGGAAAAAGAATAGAAAAAATCATAGATGTCGAATACGTAAATCAAGATACTTCAATACTTCCCCAAGGACGCGTAAAACCGTTCGGAACCGGTCACGCAATTTATTGTTGCCGCAACACGGTAAAAACCCCGTTCGCAATAATAAACGCCGACGATTATTACGGTTGCAACGCTTTCACGGAAATAAAAAAATATTTGGATAACGCTTCCGGATTGGATACAGCCATGGTGGGATATCTTTTGGAAAACACAATCACGGAAAACGGCACAGTTGCAAGAGGAGTTTGCAAAACCCGTTGCGGCTATCTTCAGGAAATTATCGAACGCACAAAAATCAATTCCAACCTTGAATACACCGAAGACGGCGGTCAAACATGGACAAAATTGCCCAAAGGCACAATTGTTTCGATGAATTTGTGGGGCTTCACCCCAAATGTTTTCCCTGAAATAGAAAACGACTTCAACGATTTTCTTAAAACTGCGGACCTTTCCAAAGATGAGTTCTATATTCCCACCGTTGTGGACAATCTCATAAAAAGAGGAAAAACCAAAGTAAAAGTATTTAAAAATACCGATAAATGGTACGGAATGACATATAAAGAGGACAAAAAAGACGTAACTCAAGCAATCTCGGCATTAATTGCGGAAGGAGCATACGATGGAATTAACGGATAACAGAATTCTCGAACTTGCGGGCGCATTTAATACCGAAGGAACTCCCGTAAGCGCAACCCCCTATGGCGGCGGACACATTAACGGAACGTTTTTAATAACCACGGCCATCGGAAAAAAATATACTTTTCAAAGCATAAACTCCAACGTGTTCAAAAAGCCTCAAGAGGTTATGAGCAACATCATTTTGATTCTCGACCATATAAAAAAGAAAGTAACGGAAAACGGCGGCGATACTTCCCGAGAATGCCTTGAACCCGTAAAAACGAAAAACGGCGAACTTCTTTACATAATCAACGGCGGCTATTACAGAATGTATAAATTCATCGAAGGCAACGTTTACGACGCCGTTGAAAAGCCGGAGCATTTTTATTGCGCCGCAAAAGCTTTCGGAAAATTTCAAAATCTTCTTTCCGATTTTCCCGCCGATAAGCTTTACGAAACAATAAAGGATTTTCACGATACCCGACGCCGCTTTGAAAATCTTGAAAAAGCAATTGCCGAAAACAAATGCGGCAGGTTGCAAGAAGTCCGCAACGACGTGGAATTTGCCCTTGCCCGAAAAAACGAAGCGGGAAAAGTTATCGAAAAACTTGAATCCGGCGAAATACCGCTCCGAGTAACTCACAACGATACAAAATTCAACAACGTACTTCTTGACGATAACGGTCACGAAATGTGCGTGCTCGATTTGGACACGGTTATGCCGGGCTCAATGCTTTATGATTTCGGCGATTCCATAAGATTCGGCGCAACCCACGCCGCCGAAGACGAAAAAAACCTCGACCTTGTGGAAGTGGATCTCGAACTGTTTGAAGCCTATACAAAAGGTTTTCTTGAAGCTTTGGGCAACAGAATCACGCAAAAAGAACTCGAACTTCTTGCTTTTTCCGCAAAGCTTATGACTCTTGAATGCGGAATACGTTTCCTTACGGACTACCTTGAAGGCGACACATATTTCAAAACGCATTTCGAAAAACAAAACCTATACAGAACCAGAACCCAGCTCAAACTTGTTTACGATATGGAAAAGAAAATGGATAAAATGGAAGCCATTGTCAAAAAGTATTCAAAGCAATAATACTTTAAGGGGTTGCAACAAAACAACAAAAAAAAGATTATGCAAAAAATCTCCCGAAATCGGTAAATAATTCCGATTTCGGGAATTTTGATTTGCAATCACAACAATTCTTTGCGCAATTTGCCATTAAAAAATCGTTTTTCACAGTCCGTTTCTTTTGTTTAGGTTAAGTTGTGCCGTCAACATTTTTACTTTGAACAATAAAGGAATCTTGCTCCTCTTTCGATAAATTTACAAAGAAAACGTTCCATCCGCAAACCCGAACCTGCAAATCGGCATATTTGTCCGGTTCTTTTTGCGCCTCGCAAAGCTGTTTGCTGTCGAACACGTTTCCGTGCAGTGCAAGACCGCCCAAATCGAAATATGTTTTTATAATCGCGCGCATAGCGCAAAGCCCTTCGTCGCCGGATACAGCCGACGGATGAAGCACAAAATCCAACACCGTACCGTTGGCAAAATCGGCGTGATCCGTTTTTGCAACGCTTATTAACAGCGACGTTATTCCGTTTTTATTCATAGCATTCACAGCGCACATATTTTTCGAAAACGGCTCTCCGTATAATCTCCCGTCCGGAGTTGCCATAATTCCTTTTCCGTATTTAAAACAAAGGTCTATGCTGAAACAGCCGGCTTTATAAACCCCGCCCCTGCCGTTCGGTTTATTATTCGTTATGCTTGCAATATAATCCGTTAAATCCTTTGCAATTTCGTCCGCAACGGCATTGTTGTTTCCATATTTTTCTTTTAAGTTCTTTGCGGCAAGCCTTAAATCTTCCCGCCCTTCCCAATTGTTCTTCAATAGGTTAAACAGTTCGTCAAGCTTAACTATCTTTTTTTCAAACACAAGCGTTTTTATTGCCGCCAGCGAATCGGCAAGCGTTGCAAGCCCCATATAGTTTAAAGAACTGTTATTATATTTTGCGCCGCCCTCGAACACGTCTGTTCCGCATTTTACGCTGTAATCGCAAAGCCCCGACATAATCGAATCGGGATTTATTTCCGAATAAAAACGTTCCGTTAAATTTACTTTTTCCATACGCCGACGGCACATATCGTTTATATGAATTTTAACCGTATTGCAAACGTCTTCATAAGTTTTGCATTGCGGCGTTTCAACGCTCATTTGCACGCCCGCGGTAAAATCCTTCCCGCCGCATACAGCATATTCCAACGCTTTCGGCAAACTTAATGCGGAATTACCCGTACACGGCATTTCCACACCCCACGCCGCATTTTCATAACAGCCCACCGGAACATAATTTTTTGCGTCGTTTTCTTCTATTCCGATTCGCATAAGCGATTCAACGGCAATTTTGTCATTCATAAACAAAAAACCGCTGTTTCCCTTTCTGATACATTCAAGAACTCGTTTTATAAGCTTTTCCGGCGTTTTATCGCAAATACGAACGTGAATTTTCGGACTGTGAATGCAAAGCTCGTCATAAACTTCAACAATCATATAGGTAATTTCGTTTGTAACGTCGGTTTTACCGTCGCAACTTTCGCCGGATATTGTAAACGGCAAATCAAACGGAATTCGGGCAGCCCACATTTTAAATAAAAAATATCTCATCATTTCCCGAACTTCATCTTTTGAATACCGTCCGCTTTCAATATCGTTTTTAAAGAACGGATATAAAAGCACGTCAAGTCTTCCCAATGTACGAACACGTTCGCCGCACCACAATTCATGTATTGCAAAATACAACCAAATGAGTTGCATTGCTTCATAAGTTGTTTGCGGCGCACGCAATGTCAAGGACTCCAAACAGTCGGCGTTTTCCGCATTAAAAGGACGAACAGCTTCGGCGAGTCTTGCGGTAAACGCAATAATCGCTTTCCATGTAATTTCCAACGCCTCATAATAAAGCAGTTGTTTTTCCGAAATATTCTTTTTGGAATTTTTTTCTTTCAAAGCTCTTTCAAGCACGCCGACAAAACCAAGCTTGCAAAGAGCGACTGTGTTTGGCGTAAGGTGCCCGTAATCCGCCTGCGCAAAACCCGCGCCGGTACTTTCCGCCGCTTTCCAATATTCGTTCGATTCCGAAAATTCTCGTTCCATCACTTCGTTATGCCATATTTGCTTTTGTTCCGACATAATTCTGCCGCAATTCAATTTATCCTGAAATATATCGTCCTTATCCACGGCAATACGACCTTTACTGAGAATAAGTTCAAGCGTTTTTGCCTTTGCCGTTATTCTCGGCAAATCGGAAAAAGTAAATGCTTGCGCTTTTTTGCGAAGCTCGCAAAGTTCAATACCGCTTTCTTCTATCCATTCCGGAGCCTCGAACTGTTTTTCAAGCTTATCTTTTACGCTGAAAAAATCCGTTTTAAACATATGAATATCTCCTTTTTCAATTCAAAAATTCATACTTTCATATTACTAAAAAAAGCAATACTTGTCAATGAATAAATCGGAACAATTGACCTTTTCAAAAATAAATTTCGTTTTTTCGGTTGACGTATATACGTTTGATATGGTAAAATAAGTAAAATAATTTTCATTCGGAGTGGCTTATGAACAAATTTATGGAAACCGATTTTGCCGTAACCGATATTATCACATGTTGTATTGTAAAATTCGGAACGCCCATACACAAAAACCGCGCTTCTCACGGTCTTGCGTTTTATCCCAACGGAGGCAGCGAGTTCTTTTTTAACGGTAAAAAAATATCGGCAGCACGCCCCAACTCGCTTATATATCTTCCTCAAACTTCAAACTACACGGTTTGTTCGGATAACAACGCCGAAAAATTCTGCTATGTCATAAACTTTCTGTCAACCGAAAACATTCTTTGCAACAATCTTGAACCGTTTTCGGTTACGGTAAAAGATATTGTGCGCTTTACAACCGCATTCGCTATGGCTGAAAAAGCTTTTCGCACACAAAAACCGGGCTATATAATGCAATGCAAAGCATACCTTTGCGAAATAATATCGGCATTGCAATACGAACACAGCTTGGGATATATCGACGGCAAAGCGCAAAACCGAATTTCTTTGGCAATAAATAAAATTCACGAAACATACACAAAAACCTCGCCAAGCGTTTCCACGCTTGCGGCAATGTGCGGCATAAGCCCCGAGTATTTCCGAATAACGTTTAAAAAAGCTTGCGGAAAATCTCCGTCTCGTTATATTTACGATTTACGAATAAATCGCGCAAAAGAGCTCCTTTCTTCGGGAATGTATTCGGTTTCCGAATCCGCACTTCTTTCGGGCTTTACCGACGTATGTTATTTCAGCAGAAGCTTCAAAAAAGCCGTCGGAATTTCCCCAACGGATTTCATAAAAAACGCAAAAAATTAACTCCGCAAAAACCTTGCGAAGTTAATTATCTTACCGCCTAAAAGCTTCCGGCAAAAATTCTTCCGAAATATACGTTTTCACATAATTCACAAGCATATCATAGGAAATTGAATTACGGTAAAAAGTCGATACCCCATGATTTTTTGCAAGATTTTGATTGTAATTTTCCAAAAGATATATTTTGTTTCCGTAAAAACTGCCGGGAAAATGGAATACCGTCGGCGTAAACACAACGTTTTCAAGATAAGGCTTTTGGTTATTTTCGGAAACAATATCAAAACCAATTATTCCGCCAACCATATTATATGCATAGGATTGCTCCGCCGCAAAATTTCCCAGCGAATAAACGCAAAGAGTTTTGTTGCCGTTTTTTCCCGAAATCCATTCCACACTTTGTATTACGTGCGGATGATGACCTATTATAACGTCCGCTCCGCAGTCCGCAAAAAGTTGCGCCAACCGCTTTTGTTCGGAATTCGGAACAAAAACGTTTTCGTCCCCCCAATGCACGGAAACAATAACAAATTCCGCCTTTTCCTTTGCCGCCGCAATTTGACGCTTTATGTCGCCGTCGTTCGTATAAGGAACAACAACTTCGGAAGACGCCGATTTTGTTATCCCGTTTGTCATTTCCGTGTACGACAAAAACGCAATGTTAATTCCGTTTTTTTCAAGCGTCCGCACCGTGTTATAATCATCAATGTTTTCATAACCGCCAATCATAAGACAGTCCATATTCTTCCAAAACTCAATCGTGCTTTCAAGTCCGCCGCTGCCCTTATCCAACATATGATTATTTGCAATGTTTACAACGTCGTAACCAAGTTCCGTAAGGTCATATCCCAAATCCTGCGGACTGTTAAACATGGGATAATAACTTATGGCATATCCCTCTCCCGCCATAACCGTCTCCTGATTTATAAAAGCAATATCGGCTTCGGCAATAATATCCGCAACGTTTTCATACATCGGCTTAAAGTTATATGTTCTTCCGCCGGGAATCGCAAGGCTTTTTGCGTCCCGTGTGTTTCCCAAATAAATAATATTATCCCCGCACCCGACAAAGCTCACTCTTTCCGTAACCGATTCTTTCGGGACGGTTTGGTTTTCGGAATTGCCGCTGTCCTTTTTTGATTTGCCGGACGGTTTGGGCATGGAAAGCCCGCTTGATTTTGAATTATCCTCGTTTTGCTCACCGCCGTTTTTATTGCAAGCAGGCATACAAAAAGCAACGCACAACGCCAACGCCAAACATATTATTTTTGTTTTTTTCATATCAAATCCCTTTCGGAAACAATCTGTATTCGGCGTTATTATATTACTTTTTTTGTTTTTTGTCAACATTCTTTAAGATAATTTTCGTTTAATTCCCATTATTTTACTTTATTGCAAATAAATTTACAAAATCTTTTTGCCCACAAAGGTTTTATGCGTTATAATACTAAAAAACAACACTTTAAAACGAGGTATACATCAATGAAAAAGAAACTACCGTTAATAACGCTTGCGGTTTTCCTTTCGGCGGCATTGGCAATAGTCATAAAAAATTATTCGGACAAAAAGAATTTGCAAAACCAATACGTTGAATATGCGGATTACATAGCCCAAAATTTTTCGGAATTTTCTTTGCAAACCGAGTCTGAATCCTATGAATACTTGCAAAAAGACGAAACCGAAGGACTTTACACAATATATAAATTCCAACTTTTCAGCCAAAACGGTTCGGATTATTACGGAAAAATCATAATCGACAGCCAAAATACCGACATACAACTTTTATGTGCGGTAATAAAAGCCGACGACGGCACCCAAACGTTTATTTTTTCCGATTATCTCCCAAACAGTCAAAAACTTAACTTCCGTTCCGGTGAAAAACTTGCGGTTTTGCATCATAAGGACGGAAAAGTTGTTCCCGAATGGATAAAACTTCAACCGCTCCTAAACAATTCGGACGTCATTCCCAATTTTTAAGCTAAAAATGTAACAAAAAAATGAATTTCATTAATATCAATTGACTTAAACCGAAATTTGTGATATAATATATCGAATATATTTTCAAGGGGGGAAAAATAATGAAGCGTATCAAAACACTTGAAACAAAGAATCTTTGCAAAAGCGCGAAAAACGGCGGTTGCGGCGAATGTCAAACTTCTTGTCAGTCTGCCTGCAAAACAAGTTGCGGTATTGCAAATCAGCAGTGCGAAAACAAGAAATAAGCCAGCAAAATCTGCTGAATGCCGCGGGCGAACCGAATGCCGGCGGCATTTTCAGTTAAAATCAATAAAAATCCGTCTGCCGTTCAAAGCAAAAAGCTTTTCGCAGATTTAAAAATATAAAAATCGGGAGAATTTAACAATGATTCACTCATACAAATTTGCAAATATGAACATAGTTCTCGACATATGTTCCGGTTCCGTCCACGTTGTGGACGAAGTGGCGTTCGATATCATCGAAATGTATAAAAATCATACCCGCCAAGAAATAACCGACGCAATACTAAAAAAATACCCAAACAGAGCCGACGTCACAAAAGAGGATATTTCGGAATGCCTTGAAGATATAAAAGAACTCGAAAATCAGGGCAAACTTTTCACGGAAGATACTTTCGAACCCATGGCGGGCGACCTCAAGAAAAAAAGTGCCGGAGTAATAAAGGCTCTTTGTTTGCATATTGCTCACACATGCAACCTTAATTGCTCCTATTGCTTTGCTTCTCAGGGAAAATATCACGGCGAACGCGCTCTTATGAGTTTCGAAACGGGCAAACGCGCGCTTGATTTTCTTGTGGAAAATTCCGGCACACGCCGCAACCTTGAAGTGGACTTTTTCGGCGGCGAACCGCTTATGAACTTCGACGTGGTAAAACGCCTTGTGGCTTACGCCCGCAGTATCGAAAAACAGCGCGGCAAAAATTTCCGATTCACACTGACCACAAACGGTA
>CAZJCI010000065.1:2392-11344 GCA_964544455.1 uncultured Oscillospiraceae bacterium | reverse complement strand
GAGGTGCGGGAACCGATACCACCGTCAGCAATTCAACGCACGTGTTGTATTTAAAAATGTATGAAGCATATTTTTGTTGCACAATGCGTTTGGCGGAAGGGCTGAAATATGTAAATGAAAACAAAGATATTCTTTATGCAAATACATATGGAAAAATTGAAAAAGATTCTTTCGGACGGTATTTTGACGGCGATATACTTTATGCAAAAATAGATTCCGAATTTGAAAAATATGCCGACGAACCTTGTTGTGTTGACGGAATGAAATTATTTCCGCTGATTAAATTTTATAAATTGGAAAACGAGGAAATTTGCGGTAAAATCAAGCAGAAAATAGTTTTTAGCGAGTAAAATGTGCAAAGCAATAAACAGGACGGATATTTAACGGAAATATTATGAAAACCCAAAAAATTGTTGCTGTTGTCGGACCGACAGCGTCCGGTAAAACCGCTCTTTCCGTAAAACTTGCGCAACAATACAGAGGAGAAATTATTTCAGCCGATTCAATGCAGTTTTACAAAGAAATGAACGTGGGAACCGCCAAACCAAATAATAATGAAAGAGGCGGAATACCTCACAGAATGATTGATATACTTGATATTCACGAAAGCTTTTCCGTATCGGATTTTTGCCAAAGATGCGAAAAAGAAGTCGAAGAAGTATTTAAAAACGGAAAATTACCGATTTTATGCGGTGGAACGGGATTTTATGTTGAATCTTTTTTGGAAGGCATAAAATTCGGAAAATTTGAAAACGACTTGAAACTTCGCGAAAAACTGTATTGTGAACTTGAAGAAAACGGAATTGAAAAAATGTATGAGCGTCTTTGTACCGTCGATCCGTTTAATAATGTTGACAGACATAATCCCAAACGTGTCATTCGTGCGCTTGAAGTTTATGAGCTTACGGGAAAAACGTTGGAAGAATGGAATATCGAATCGCGTTTCGAAACTCCCAAATACAATAATATTATTATCGGATTGCGTTATAATGACAGAGAAAAACTTTACGAAAGAATTAATTCAAGAGTCGACGCAATGATTGAAAACGGCTTGCTTGAAGAAACGGAAAAGCTTATAAAGCTGGGAATAAAAAATACGGTAACAGCGGGACAAGCAATCGGATATAAGGAATTTTATCCTTATTTTGACGGAACCGAGACTTTGGAAGACTGTATTGAAAAATTAAAACGCGAATCAAGAAGATATGCCAAACGTCAAATGACGTGGTTTAAAAGGAATTCAAAAATCAAGTGGATTGATCTTGATGATATTTCTGTTTCGAAGGTAAATGAAATTGCATCCGAATATGTTGAATCTTTTCTTGTGGAAAAAGCTAAAATATAGGGACTGAAAAATATGTTTGAATTGCTAACCCCCGAAAAAATATTAAAAAAAATAGGCGTTCTTATTCTTGGAATTGTTATAATCGTATATGTAAGTAAGCAATTGATAAATCTTGTTGAAGCAACCGTTGAAACGGAAATTGCGCTTGCGGTTACAACCGAAGAAACCGTGGAAACCGAATGCTATATAATGCGTAACGAAATTATTCTTAACGGCGGAGGAACGGGAATAATGCTTGCAGCCGTCAGCGACGGTGAACGTATTTCCAAGGATCGAGAAGCGGTCAGAGTTTATTATCGAGAAAGCGATTATTCCGTCGAAAACAGCATTCGGGAAATCGATAAAAAAATAGATATTCTTGAAAAAAGCTCTATTGATACCGCATATGTTTCGGCAGACATAGAAAAAATGGACGATGAAATAAACGAGCTTATTTTCGATATGATTGTTTATAATTCTCAAAACGATTTAATCGGAGCGTTAAGCAGAAAAGACGATATTCTTGTTAAAATGAACAAACGGTGGTTAATTTCCAATCCAAACAGCGGTTATAAAGAAAAAATAAAGGAGCTTTACACAGAGCGTTTGACATTGAAAAGTAAACTTACAGGAAACTCGACAAGCATAACCGCTCCGAAATCCGGATATTATTACGGAACGTTGGACGGTTACGAAAATATTTTTTCCGCTTCAAAAATTGACGGTCTTACTGCGGAAGAATTCGAAAAAATGTGCGATACGGAACCGGAAATATTTCAAAACAATGCCGGGAAAATTGTAACTGATTATAAATGGTATATTGCATGTCCCATTGACTTTGATCAGGCAAGCAAATTTAACATTGGGGAAAAATATAATGTGGAGTTTACATATAACTACGGTACGTCGGTGGAAATGACACTTTATTCAAAACTTGCGGGAAAAGAAAACGACAACGCTGTTTTGATATTTTGCGCTTATACAATACCGGAAGATTTCGAATACACACGAAATCAGAAAGTAAAAATTGTATATAAAAAGTATAGTGGACTTAAAGTTTCAAAGGATGCAATAAGAGTTCTTGACGGAATTAAGGGAGTATATGTTGTAAACGGAACCGAAATTGAATTTAAACGTGCCGAAGAAATATACAGCTTTGACGATTATTATATAATAGATTCAAATCCCAATTCCGAAAAATACAGCGTTAAATACGAACGTAAGACAACGGATGCAAACGATGATAATAACAATTCAAACAAATCGTATTATCGTTCCGTTTCGCTTTATGACAAAGTTGTTGTTAAAGGCAGAGATATATATGACGGTATGAAAATCGAATGATGCCGCTGTAACGAAAGGAAAAGCTTTTATGACAGATTCGCTTATTGAAAATGTAAACAAAATTAAAAACAATGTTGCGGAGTGCGCTTTTAAAGTAGGACGAAATGCCAACGAAGTGAAAATTGTGCCTGCCACAAAAATCGTTGCGGCGGACAGAATCAATCTGTTGCTTGACTGCGGCATAGATACTATCGGTGAAAACAGGGTTCAGGAATTGCTTGAAAAATATGAATCGCTTGATAAACGCTTTCACATACACTTTATAGGTAAACTTCAAACAAATAAGGTGAAATATATCATTGATAAGGTGGATATGATACAGTCCGTAGACAATTTACATTTGTGCACCGAAATAAGCAAAAGAGCACAGGCGATAAATAAAACTGTTGAAGTACTGATAGAAGTAAATATCGGACGTGAAAAAACAAAATCCGGCATTATGCCGGAGAATGTTGTTGAATTTGCAAAGGAAGCCGCAAAATTTCCCAGTATAAAAATTGTGGGATTTATGGCAATTCCGCCGATGTTTTCCACTACTTCCGAAATCTGCCAAGACGATTCACAAAAAATTTACAGTCGTGAAGTTTATTTCAAAAAAATTAAGGAATTATCACTTGACATATTGAAAGAAAAGATAGATAATGTTAGTATGCGAGAATTATCAATGGGGATGTCATCGGACTACTGCGAAGCTGTAAAATGCGGCGCAACGATTGTGCGCCCCGGAAGAGCAATTTTCGGAGAAAGAATTTATAAATAATTTTAATACAGTATGGAGGGTAAAATAATGGCATTAAAAGATATTTTAAAAGGCGGACGAGGAGAACAGGTTATATCTCCGGAATATGATGATATGAATACATACGACGAAAACAATTACGATTACGGTGTAACAACGGAATCGCAAACGGAAATTAACGGCGGCGACAGCGGCGCAACCATAGAAATGAAGGTAGTAAAACCCTTGTCATATAAACTCGAAGAAGCAAAACAATTCGGCGATCTGCTTTTGGACAGAAAGACCGTGCTTCTTAATCTTGAATCAACTTCGCTTGAAGACGCCAGAAGGTTGCTTGATTTTCTTGCGGGCGTTGTACATGCGGTTGACGGAAAAATCGAAAAAGTTGGAAAGAAAACTTTTGTTGCAACCCCACACAATGTTGATGTTTCCGGCTCCGGGGATATAACTGAAGAGGAAACAACTTTTGAAAATTAACGGATAGATGACTTATTTTTTGTATGTTGTTGTTAATTCGGTAAGTTTGTTAATAGATTTCTTGCAGTTGGCTCTCTGCTTTAACGCTGTTATATCTTGGTTACCGATAAACGATGATAACGTTTTTGTGCAACTTTTGGATATGATTTGCTTGCCGATTCTTTATCCCGCAAGAATTCTTGTGGAAAAAAGCGAAATACTTTCTTCGCTTCCAATTGATATTTCTTATATTTTGACATATGTTGCGTTAATGGTGATCGGTGCATTTTTGCCACAGATTGCGATTTAACAACGAAAAAATCAATTATGAATTTTAACCTAACGCAGGACGAAAAAATCTTAGCGGCAAGAGTAGCGGATTATATACAAAGATGTGAGAAAAACGGTAAAGCCGTTTTTACCGACTTTTTATCCGAACGCGAATCGGCAATAGTGTGCGCAACTGCGGCACAAGCCGGAGTTGCGGAATTAATAGTGCGTTTTGGAGGCTTTAGAAACGCCGAAAGAACCGTTGTAGGTTTTTTTCCGCAATATAGTATATATTTTGAAAAATCAGAAATTTTAAATGAATTTCCAATTGTTGCATTGAAAATTACTTGTTCGGGCTTTGAAGAGCACACACATCGAGATTACTTGGGGGCTATTTTGGCTCTTGGCATAGAGCGAAGCGTTATCGGCGATATTGTTGTCGGCGATAACGGATATACCGCAACGGTTTTTGTTCTTGAAAAAATATCGGAATTTTTAATTAGCACACTAAAGCTTATCGGCAGAGACAGCGTGAAAATAAAAAGATGTGCGTTAAACGAAATTCCCGAAATTGCTCACGAAGTATCCGAAATTTTCGGAACTCTTGCAAGTTTGCGGATTGACAGTTTTGTTTCGGAAATATTGAATATTTCTCGTGATAAAGCCGTTAAGCTAATCGAAAGCGGCTTTGTAACCGTCAATCACGCTCAGGTGCTTTCGAAAAGCGAACGCATTTCCGAAGGAAATGTCATCACGGTTCGCGGATACGGAAAATTTAAGTTATCGCAAGTTGGTGATGCCAATAAAAAGGGACGAACACGCTTTTGTGCCGAAAAGTACGTTTAATTATGTATCGCATCGGCTGTAATGTGCGGTATACGGTATATTTAAATAATTAATATATTTATTACAGCGGAAAAGAGGAAATATGTTAAAGCCCGATGAAATTAAAATTCCTAATTTTTCAAAAGGAATCAAGGGTTACAATACTCAGGAAGTCGATAATTTTATAAACGAATTAGTATCCGAATACAGAGAACTTTATATTAAATATGTTGAAACTGATGAAAAGCTTACGGCCGTTGCGGAAAAGTATAAGCATTCAAGCGAAAGAGCAACCGAAGCACTTAATCGTGTAAAACAAATGTCTGAAGCGATAATATCGGATGCTCAATCAAAGGGTGAACAAATCGTTTCCGAAGCAAACGAAAAAGCTACTGTTGCAAACGAAGCAATGAAAGCAAGTTGTGCCAAAATTCTTGAAGAATATTCGTCAACTTTGGAACAAGAAAAGCAAAAACTTATTGAAATGGACAGAAAAACAAGAAAATTCAAAGAAGCACTTCTTACGGCATATAAACAGCATATTTCCGATATCCAAAATTATTTCCCTTCAATTGATATTGAAGAAATTGAAAATGCCGATTTTGAATTACAAATAAAAAACGAGTTTCAAAAAAAAGTTTAAAAAAGCGCAAATTGCGCATATTTTACGTGTGATGACTCAATAGCATATTTAAGAACACTCTTAAATTCAGCATTGAATTATATACCGATTGTGAAAATCTTTTAAGATTTATATAATAATTTAAGGAGTAACAATAATGGCAAAGGACTTTTCAAATTCATTGAATCTTCCAAAAACAGATTTCCCAATGCGTGCTAATCTGCCTCAAAACGAACCAAAGATTCAAAAAAAATGGGAAAAAGAAAAAATTTATAACAAAATGCTTGAAAACAATGACGGTAAACCGTTATTTGTACTTCACGATGGACCTCCCTTTTCAAATGGCAACATCCATATGGGTACAGCCATGAATAAGGTTCTTAAAGACTTTATTAATAAGGCAAAATCCATGGGTGGATATAAAGTACCGTATGTTCCGGGATGGGACAATCACGGTATGCCGATTGAAAGTGCCATTATTAAAAAGAATAAACTTGACAGAAAAAATATGAGTATTTCCTCTTTCCGTTCTGCTTGTCAAGAGTTTGCTCAGAATTTTGTCGATATCCAAATGACATCGTTTAAAAGACTCGGTGTGTTGGCGGATTGGGAACATCCTTATCTAACAATGTCACCCGAATTTGAAGCCGAAGAAGTTAAAGTTTTCGGTGAAATGTTTAAAAAGGGATATATATATAAGGGGTTAAAACCCGTATATTGGTGTACGACAGACGAAACAGCCCTTGCGGAAGCCGAAATAGAATATGCCGATGATCCTTGTACATCTGTTTACGTAAAATTTGCAGTAAAAGACGATAAAGGAAAATTTGCAGGAATAGTGGATATTACCAAAACGTATTTTGTTATTTGGACAACCACTGTTTGGACTCTTCCCGGAAATATGGCAATTGCCGTTCACCCCAGAGAAACATACGTTATAGCAAAAGCGAAAAACGGAGAGAATTATATTGTTGCGGAAGCACTTCTTTCAAAAACTATGTTAATGGCGGGATTTGAGCCAAGCGACTACGAAGTTGTTGCTTCGTTTGTCGGCGAAGATTTTGAATATATGACCGCACAGCACCCGTTTATCAACCGCGACAGTCTTTTGGTAACAGCTGAATATGTAACAATGGATAGCGGTACGGGATGCGTACATACTGCTCCCGGATATGGTGCAGACGACTATTACACAGGTATGCGCTATAAAATGGATATTATTGTTCCGGTAGACGACAAAGGCTATCAAGGTGAAGAAGCAGGAAAATTTGCAGGTCAGTTTTATGCAAAATCCAATGAAACGATTCTTGCAGATATGAAAGAATCCGGTGCGTTGTTTGCATCCGAGGAAATTGTTCACCAATATCCTCATTGTTGGAGATGTAAGAATCCTATAATTTTCAGAGCAACACCGCAATGGTTTTGTTCGGTTGACGCTTTTAAAGAAGATGCCGTTAAAGCTTGCGACAGTGTAACTTGGCTTCCGGCTTGGGGAAAAGACAGAATGACTTCGATGATTCGTGAAAGAGCCGATTGGTGTATTTCGCGTCAAAGACATTGGGGACTTCCGATTCCGGTGTTTTACTGCAACGATTGCGGAAAACCCGTTTGCACGGACGAAACAATCGCTAAAATTTCCGATGTTTTCGGTAAAAAAGGCTCGAATTCATGGTTTGATATGCAAGCCGACGAGCTTCTTCCGGATGGATTTGTTTGTCCATTTTGCGGTAAAAACAGTTTTACAAAGGAAACAGATACTTTGGACGGTTGGTTCGATTCCGGTTCAACGCATTTTGCTTCGCTTAAAAAAAGCGGTATATGGCCTGCCGATATGTATCTTGAAGGCGCAGATCAATACAGAGGTTGGTTCCAATCCTCTCTTTTAACCGCCGTTGCCGCTCAAAATCAAGGTGCTCCGTATAAAACCGTTCTTACTCACGGTTGGGTTGTGGACGGCGAAGGCAAAGCTATGCATAAATCGCTTGGAAATTCGGTATTTCCCGAAGACGTAATTAAAATTTACGGTGGAGATTTATTAAGACTTTGGGTAGCTTCAAGCGATTACAGAGTTGATGTAAGATGTTCCGACGCATTGTTTAAGCAACTTTCGGAAGCATACAGGAAAATCAGAAATACCGTCAGAATTCTGTTAGCCAATTTGGGAACAGCCGAAACTGATTTCGATCCGAACAAGGATATGGTTTCGATTGATAAGCTTTATGAAATAGATAAGTGGGTTATCAGCGAATATAATAAGCTTGTTGCAAAAGTACGTAAAGCATATGATGACTTTGAATTCCATATTATATATCACGAAGTTCACGATTTTTGCACCAATGAGCTTTCGAAGCTTTATGTTGATATTACAAAAGATAGAGTATATTGTGAGGAAAAGGAAAGCTTGCAAAGAAGAAGTGCTCAAACCGCTATGTATATTGTTCTTAACGGTCTTATAAAGCTTATTGCGCCGATTTTGTCATATACCGCCGAAGAAGCTTGGGGATATATGCCGCATATTGACGGTGAAAACTCCGAAAGTGTTTTCCTTAATGATATGCCGTCCTATCGTGAAGATTATAATTTTGCGGAAATTGCCGAAAGATGGGAAAAATTGCTTGCAGTCAGAGATGACGTTATGAAAGCTCTTGAACTTGCACGTGCCGAAAAGTTAATCGGTAAGTCCCTTGAAGCTTGTGTTGATATTTACGCCGCCCCCGATAATGACGCTATGAAAACTTTCGAAGTTTTCAGCGACGACTTAAAAACTGTGTTTATTGTATCAAAAGTTGTTCTTCATGTCGGTGAAAACGCCCCTGAAAATTCATTTGCGGAAACAGTCAGCGGAATTAAAGTTGTTGTTTCGGAAGCAAACGGTTACAAATGCGACAGATGTTGGTTTGTATCGGAAGATGCGGAAGACATAGGCGAAGGACAGCATTTATGCCCAAGATGCGCAGCTGTAAACGGCAGAAAAGCGTAACTTATAAAATATTAATATGTGCCGCATATCCCAATTTGCGGCACTGTGTTTTAATTAAAATAAAGAGGTAAAAATGCTGGCAGTCTTCATAACCTTTGCGGTTGTTATTATTGACCAAATCACAAAATATCTTATAAATTGCAATATGAAGATATATGATTCCGTTCAGGTTATTCCGGGAGTCTTAAATTTTACTTATATCAGAAATAAGGGTGCCGCTTGGGGAATGTTTGCCGATAAAAGATGGATTTTTTTGATTTTTTCGTCGGCGGCAATAATTTTTATGCTCTATCTCCTACGAAAATATCGAAATGACAGCAAACTCATGATTGTTGCGTTGTCATTAGCTTTGGGCGGCGGCATAGGCAATATGATTGACAGAATATTTTTCG
>CAZJCI010000065.1:0-2382 GCA_964544455.1 uncultured Oscillospiraceae bacterium | reverse complement strand
GATGGGTCTGTTATTGATTTTATAGAAGCGGCATTCATTGATTTTCCGATTTTTAATATTGCGGATTGTTGCGTGTGTGTCGGTATGGTGCTTTTATTTGTATATTTGCTTTTTTTTGACGGTAAAAAAGAACGTTCCAAAAGTATTTCGAAATCAAATAACGGCAAGACCGGTACTCATACGAAAGATGGTGAAAACAATGGACAACAATAGCTGTTTGTATGACGAATATGATGATAACGTTTTCCCGTTTTACATTCAAGAATCAGCAAGACTTGACGTTGCGATATCGAATAACTGCGAACTTTCACGAAATGCCGCTCAAACGCTTATCGAAAAAGGCGCGGTTACCGTTGACGGAAAAATTGCTTTTCAAAAAAGTTTAAAACTTAACGGAAACGAAAAAGTGGTTGTTATATTGCCTGAACCCGACATATGTGTTGCAAAACCGCAAGAAATACCGCTTGATATTGTATATGAAGATGACGATTTACTGGTAATTAATAAGCCAAAAGGAATGGTGGTTCATCCTGCACCCGGGAACACGGACGGAACTCTTGTAAATGCACTGTTATGGCATTGCAACGGAAAACTTTCGGCAATTAACGGAGTTATACGCCCCGGAATTGTACATCGTATAGATAAGGATACAAGCGGTCTTTTGGTTGTGGCAAAAAACGATAAAGCACACATTGGACTTGCCGAACAGATAAAAGCTCATTCTTTTACAAGAATATATAAAGCGTTGATTTACGGTCATCCCAAAAACGAATTCGGAACAATAGATGCGCCAATCGGAAGAAATCCCAACGACAGAAAAAAAATGGCTATTACCGAAAAAAATTCAAAAAATGCCGTAACTCATTACAGCGTACTTGAGAATTTCGGCGATTATTCTCTATGCGAAATGAAGCTTGAAACAGGAAGAACACATCAAATTCGAGTACATATGTCGTATATTGGTTTTCCGTTAGTGGGCGATCCGCTCTATGCCCCCAAAAAAGGAAATAACAGCTTGGGAATTAAGGGACAAGCTCTTCACGCAGGTGTTCTTGGCTTTAATCATCCGTTGACCGGCGAATACGTTGAATTTTCCGCAAAGCTTCCCGATTATTTCGCTACCGTTTTGGAAAAACTAAGGAATTAAAATCTGGGGTAATATATGGCAAAATTTGATAATATCGTAATAGTTTCGGATATTGACGAAACATTTCTTGGAACAGGCGGAAAAATAATTGCCGAAAATCTTTCGGCAATAGAATATTTCAAGAAAAACGGCGGAAGTTTTACGTTTGCAACGGGACGAGAAGAATATTTAATATATTCTTCAATTCCGAATATCAACGAAATCGTAAATATACCGATTATCGGATGTAACGGTGCGTATATATACGATATTACCGACAGAAGTGTTAAATATGAAGTTTTTCTTGATTATGACCGAATTAAAAATATAATTCAAACCGCAGTAAAACTTGAACCTGAATTGTGGATGCGGGTTTCATCGCAAGGAAAAATGTATTGCACGTTTTTTCCGCAAGACGATGATAGTTGGTATAAGATTTTTTCCGACAGAATTATCGTCGGAGATATACATACCGCTTCGGATACAACAAAATGGCATAAAGTTTTATTCGAAGGCACTCAAGAACAAGTTACGCACATAAGAACACATTTAAATACACTGGATAAGAATTTGCCGTTTGAGTTTACATACGCACATTCAACCGTTTTGGAAATTATGCCGAAAAACGGTACAAAAGGTATAATGCTAAAAAAACTAAAAGAAATTATCGGAAAAAAAGATGCAACTGTTTTCGCGGTCGGTGATTACGAAAATGACGAACAAATGCTTAGAATGGCGGATAGATGCGCAACTCCCGCGAACGGTATGGATTATTTAAAAAAAATCCCGGGAATTATGGTGCTTTGCGATAATAACAGCGGTGCTATTGCAGATCTTATAACAAAAATAGAAGAAGAAATTAACAATAAAATACAAGGAGAATAAAAATGGACAAAAACAAACTTGCTTTTTATGCCTCTGAAATACGGAAAGGTGCTCTTACAGCGGTTTATTCCGCAAAATCCGGTCATCCCGGCGGTTCTCTCGGAATTGCCGAAATTTTGGCGTATTTATATTTTGAAGAAATGAATGTTGATCCCCAAAACCCAAAAATGGAAGACCGCGACAGATTTGTGCTTTCCAAAGGTCATACTTGCCCTGCTCTTTATGCGGCTCTTGCCAACAGAGGGTATTTTCCGGTTGATGATTTAAAACTGTTCAGACATACCGGAAGTTATCTTCAAGGGCATCCCGATATGAACAATATTCCCGGAATAGATATGAGTTCAGGATCGCTTGGTCAAGGGATTTCGGCA
>CAZJCI010000064.1:0-11418 GCA_964544455.1 uncultured Oscillospiraceae bacterium | reverse complement strand
ACATACATTTCGACGAAGTCCGAACCCGATATCGAATAAAACGGCACACCCGCTTCACCCGCAACCGCTTTCGCAAGCAACGTTTTACCTGTACCGGGAGGGCCTATAAGCAAAACACCGCGCGGAATTCTTGCACCGAGCTCGGTAAAGCGCTTCGGATTTCTGAGAAATTCGACGATTTCGACCAATTCTTCTTTTTCTTCGTCAGCACCCGCAACATCTTTGAAAAGAACTTTTTTCTTTTCGTCCGAACCAAGCTTTGCGCGTGCTTTTCCAAAGGAATTAATCTTTCCGCCTTTGCCCATTGCCTGATTCATCATAACAACATACATTATTATGACAGCGACAATTATAATAACATAGGGCAAAAACGAAACCCACCACGGAATTTCCGTTTGCGCTTCAAACTGATATTCCGTTATTATGCCGTTTTTGTGCTGTTCAAGTATGAGGTCGCCCAAATCGTCGCGGAACATTTCAACGCTGCGAAGCGAATATGTTACCTCTTCGGCGGTATCCTTTTTGGTAATGATGATTTTGTTGTCGTTTGTAACGCTGAATTTTTCAACCTGTTCGTTTTGGAACATATCCACAATGTTGCTGTAAACCAAATCTTTTTTGCGGCTCATACCGTTAAGCAGATAACTGCTGACCGTAATCAGCGAAATAATAACCACAATATAAAATACTATTACTTTGAAATTACTTTTCTTGTTCATTGGCGGTTAAATCACTCCTTGTTGCATAATTTATAAAGTTTTACGGAAATATCGGAAAAATTCGCATATTCGAGTTGAGAATCGCAAACGCCGACATACGGCAACGCAATTATTTCGCTTGTTTTGCTGTCGTATATTCGAGGAAGTATTTTACGTTCGCACACTGCGATTTTTTTGGACGAATATACTTTTTTCACGTCTTTGGAAATTCCGGCTGTTTTTATTTTATCGCCGGAACAACCGGAACGCAAACGAATTTTTCCCTTTATTATATCTGAAAAAAGCTTTGCTTCCATAAATAAACTGTAAATATTTTTGTTATATTCGATTTTTTTGCAAAACTTTTCATTATTTTCGGATTTTTCACACATTACAGCAAGTATTTTGCCACCCAAAACTTCGTTTATACCGTTGGAAAGTTCCATATCATATTCTTCAGAAGTTTTGTTTTGAAAAACGTCCGTAACTACTGCGCTTATTTTTCCACATTCGAATTTTATGCTTATTCCGCCCGAAATGTTAAAAATTTTAAATTCTCCGCTGTTGGTTTTTGCCGCCTTTTTTATTTCTTCGCATATTCTGTCCAAATGTTTGGCTTCCGGCATATTTCCCGTAAGCTTGCGACACATATTTCCGATAATGCGTACTTGCAACGTTTTGTCAAGCATAGCAAGTTCGGTAATATTATCGGTAAAATTTTGCATAGCCGCAGTTTCCAAAAACTCGTTTTCCCGCAACGCAATTTCGGAAAGCTTTGCAATTGCCGTATGCAACGACGGATTTACTGCGCAAAGTTCGGGGATAACCTTGTGACGGATTATGTTTCTTGTGCAATCGTCGCAAAGGTTGGTGCTGTCCGTTACATAAGGCTGACCTATTTCGTCAAGAAAAGCTTCAATATCTTTGCGGGGAACGGATAAAAGCGGGCGTATAATTTTGCCTCGACGTTTTGGAATACCGCAAATTCCCGAAATGCCGCAACCTCGGGTAATATTTAATATTACGGTTTCGGCATTATCGGAAGCGTTGTGAGCCGTTGCAATATAATCCGCAAATCCGTTGTCGCACAGCTTTTGAAAATATCCGTATCTGACGTTTCGAGCGGCTTCCTCAAGTCCTTTTTTTTGCTTTTCGGCAATTTTCGGCACGTTAAAGCGTTCGCAATAAAACGGAACGTCAAACTTTTTGCAAAGCTCTTTTGCAAAATTTTCGTCCCTTGTCGCTTCATCGCCTCGTATCATATGATTTATATGACATGCAACAACCGAAAATCCGTGTTTTTCGGAAAGAGCGCAAAGCGAAATTAAAAGGGTAACGGAATCCGCGCCTCCCGAAAGACCGACCAAAATTCTTTTTTCGGCAAGTTCGGCGGTGGGAAGAATGTTTAAAAGGTCTTTTTCAACGCATAAAACAACATATTTATTAAGCATTAAATTCAAATTCTTTCGTTTTATAATTTTCAAGGTGGAATAAAGCTCTTATTCGGTGTGCTGAGTGTCGAGTTCGGCAAATTTTGTATATTGACCGTACCAACCAAGTTCGGCTTTTCCGGTTGAACCGTGACGGTTTTTTGCAATTACACAACTTGCAATGTTATCTTTTGAAGGATCGTTTTCGTAATATGAATCTCTGTAAAGGAACATAACAACATCGGCGTCTTGCTCTATTGCTCCGGAATCTCGCAAATCCGAAAGCATGGGGGTTTTGTCGGTTCGCCCTTCGGTGCCGCGGTTAAGTTGCGCACAGGTTATAACGGGAACCTGAAGGTCTTTTGCCATAAGTTTTAAAGCTCTTGAAATATCGCCTATTTCCTGAACTCGGTTATCGGTGTGTTTATCCGATTGCATAAGTTGCAAATAGTCGATAATAACAAGCCCCAAATTTTTCACTCTTCTGAGTTTTGCTTTCATTCCGGTGGCTGTAATGCCCGACGTATCGTCAATCAAAATATCCGTTTGCGAAAGAACCGTTGCCGCCTGACCAAGGTGTTCCCAATCGTCGTCGTCAAGTTCGGCGGTTCGAAGTTTATAGCTGTCTATCATTGCTTCGCTGGAAAGCATTCGCATAACAAGCTGTGAAGCGGACATTTCAAGCGAAAATATTGCGACTGTTTTTTTGGTTTTCACGGCAACGTTTGTTGCGATATTAAGACAAAAAGACGTTTTTCCCATGCCGGGACGTGCACCCACAAGAATAAGATCCATATTTCCCATACCTATAAGGTAATTATCTATTGCCTTAAAATAAGTCGGAGTGCCCATTGCCGCTTCTTTGTCGTCTATAAGCAGTTGTAACTGTCTGTAATTATCAACAAGAACGTCCTTAATATGCACAAAAGCCTTATCGTTCACGCCCTGAGCAATATCGAAAATTTTTTGTTCGGAGCGGTCGATTATTTCGTCGACGTCGCCTTCGGAAGCATACGCCATATCCGAAATTTCCTCGGACGCCGTTATAAGGCGGCGCAACATTGCCTTATCTTTAATTATTTTTGCATAGTCCTTTACGTTTGAAATTTCCGGCACGGAATCCGCAAGTGCGGCAACATATTCTTTGCCGCCCGCTTCGTTGTATGTTCCGGACTGCACAAGCGTTTCCACAAGCGTAACCGGGTCTATGCTTTTGCTTTCAAGAAAAAGTTCTTGCATGGCTTCATATATCTTTTTGTGGTTATCCACAAAAAAGTCGTCGGAGCGAATGATGTTGGCAAGCTCTCTTATTTGTTCCGGATCGAGTATTATTGCTCCCAAAACGGCTCTTTCGGCTTCCATGGAATAAGGAATACGCCGCCCTTGACCTACTATATTAAATTCTTCTGCCATAACGTTGCCGCCTTTCGGAAAAATAATAAAAAATCACGTTTCAGTCTTTCTGCGCCACAATAAGATTTATTTTTCCGGTAACTTCGGGGTGCAGTTTTACTTCAAGCGAATAGGAACCGAATGCTTTAATTGCGTCCGAAAGTGCGATTTTTCTTTTATCCACTTCAATTCCGGAGCATTTTGCAAGTTCGTCGGCAATTTCTTTTGTGCTTATCGAACCGAAAAATTTTCCGTCGGCACCGGCTGTTGCATAAAGCTTTACAACAATTCCCTCAAGCTTTTTGGAATTTTCGATTGCGGCTTTTTTTTCTTCCGCTTCTTTGTGACGTTTTGCTTCTTCTTTTGTTTTAATTTCGTTCATAACCGAATTGTCGGCAATAACCGCAAGTTTTTTGGGAAGAAGAAAATTTCTTGCGTAACCGTCGGATACGTTGATAAGTTCTCCTTTTTTGCCCTTTCCGTTAACGTCCTGTAAAAGTAATACCTTCATTGTTTTTTCCTCCTGTAAAATAAAATATTAAAATTGAATCGGTTTATTTTTCAAAATATGCGGCGCAAGCGTCAATCAGCCGTTTTTCCGCTTCGTCAAGAGTTGTGTTTGGAATTTGCGCCGCGGCTGCGTCGTAATGCCCGCCGCCGCCCAAGGATTCAAGTATCAGCTGTACGTTTATTGTACCGTCCGAGCGTGCCGAAACGCAAGCTTTTCCGTCTATCATACACATAACGAACGACGCTTTAATCGATGTAATCCCCAAAAGTCTGTCGGCGGCTTTTGCCATGGAAATTCTGTCGGAATTCTCCGTTTCTCCGTTATATTTCGAAATTGCAATAACGTTGAAATGAATATTGATGTTTGCTTCGAATTTCGATTCTCGCATAAAATCCTTAATATCCGTTCGAAACAGCTTTTGAGCTTCCGTGGGACTTCCGCCTTCGCTTCTTAAATATTGAGCCGCACCGAAAGTGCTTATTCCGGTATTTTTTGTAAATTGCTTTGTGTCCAAAAGTATTCCCGCAAACAAAAGATTCGCTTCGAATTCCGAAAGCGTGCCCGGTTCAAGAGAATATTCCAAAATTTCGGCAACAAGTTCCGAGGCGGACGAAGATGAAGGCTCTATATAGGCAATGCGGGGATTTACCGAATAATCGCCCGTCTTTCGGTGATGGTCTATAATCGCAATTTCGTTTGCGGCGTCGAAAATATCCGGAGCTTCAAATTGACGTACGTTGTTAACGTCGCATACAACAACAAGAGTGTCGGAACGCATATAGTCCTGTGCGCTTACGGCGTCCGTAAACAAATCCAAATATTTTTGCTTACCTTTCATCATTGCAAAAATCGGCTTAAGGTTTGAATCGTGTATGTTAATAACAATATGCGCTTCTTTGCCTTCGTTTTCGCAAAGTTTTGCAATACCTATGCAAGAACCTATTGAATCGTGGTCGCAAAAACGGTGTCCCATAATAATAACGTTCCCGCTTTTTTGTATCAAATTTTTAAGTTCCAACGCAATAACTCTCGAACGTACTTTGGTTCTTTTGTGCGCACTTTTAAGTTTTCCGCCGTAAAAGTCCGTGGAGTTTTCGGTTCGAATAACCGCCTGATCGCCGCCTCGGGCAAGTGCCAAATCCAACGCGCTTCTTGCAATTGCAAGCTTTTCGGAAAAACTGCCGTCAGTTCTTGCAATTCCGATGCTTGCCGTGAAAGGAACGTTTACGCCTTCAACTTCAATTTGTTTTACGGAATCAAGAATTTCGAATTTCGATTCAAGCACGGATTCAAGTTTTTCTTCTTCAAATACAAGCAAATACTTGTTTTTTTCGTATTCTTTCAAAATTCCGTTAAGCTGATTGTTCCATTTGTCAAGCGTGTTACCAATCAAATTAAGCGCGGCGCGTTGATTGTCGCCCAAAAGCTGTGTTGCTTCGGCGTAGTTATCTATTATTATCAGCGCAACAACGGGGCGGCGCATTAACAGCTCGTTTTTCAAATTTTCAACGTCGTCCACGTTTCGCATAAAAACAAAACAATAGCTTTTGTCATAGTGGTTCGAAGTGCTGTATCCCGTCATTTCATAATTGGATTTACCTATTTTGCAAAGAAAAGGTTCGCTGTTGCGAAGTTTATCCACGGTACTGTCCGAAAATCCTTCGGTAATAATTTCGGATATATCTTTGCCGTAAACGCTTCCGCCGCTTTCCAAAATATCGGCGCAACTTCCGTTACACCATATTATTTCGTTGCGGTCGCCCATAATCAGCATTGCGTGCTCGGATTTAACAAGAAAATCCTTTGTTATATTCGCAATAAGCGAGCGAGCTCCGTCCAAATCCGAACTTGCGCTTCTTTTTATATGAAGAAGTAATATAACGCAAACATATGCCAAAGTAATAAAAATTCCGGCAATGCAAAGTTGCAAACTTAAAAAGCCGCACAAAACCGTTAAAGCACACAAAAAGCATATTGCAATAATTGCGCTTTTGCCGAATATGGGGGTTGCGGAAAAGCTTTCCGCCTTTTTCATTGGCACACACTCCTTTCTTCAAGCGGCTACAGTTTTTGTCGGCGAATTTAAATGCCGTCGTTTTGGGCTGCACGCTTTGAATTTCTGTATTCGGAACTTCCCAACCAAATAATTATGCACAAAGATAAAGTTGTTGCCGTATAAAACGCAATGCAACTTACAACAATCAATATCACAACGGAAAACGCTTTTCCGCAATGTTTTTTCAGCCGCAAATAAAGCTTTCTGTATCCAAGTATTATATAATGCGGCATTATTGCCAAAACAACGCATAAAATCCCGCCGAAAAAAGCCGTAAATCCATATTCAAAAAAAGTTGAAATCAACGTAATAGCCAAAAATACCGAAAAAATAATGTTTGTAACAGCCGAAATAGCATATTTGCCGAATTTTAAATCTTTTATAAAAGCCGTTCTTCGGTTAAAAAAATCGGCGGCATAGGTAAAAAGAAAAACAAAAAAGAAATTGAAAAATACCATAAGCGCAGGCATAACGCCAATAATTCGAATAAGTTGCAACCTAAATATTGCGGCGCTGAACGACATTCCCAAATTTGTTCCCGCCGAAGAATATGCGCTTAATGCCTCTTCGTAATAATTTACGAACGTTGATATAAAATTATCAATATTTTGAAATAGTACGGTCGAAAAACTTATATTGTTTGCCGTTGCAACGGATAACACGGAAAAGAATATATTCAAAAGTTCGGCAACGGTCATAACAAAAGCGCCGAAAGCGCAAACCGTAGCTCTGTTTTCTTTTTTAACATAAAGATAATACGTCGCATATGCGGTTATCGAGGCGGGAAGAAATTCAAACAGCGAATATAACAAACTTTCGGCGTCTGAAAAAATTACGCCCATAATTACCGCAAAAAGTGTTGGCAATATAACAAGAGGCACTCCGTGATTTCCGGTGCTTCCGAACGAAATTAAAAACGCAAAAAAACAAAACATAATCGCAAATTTTCCGGTAACGCCCGCAGTCAAAACCGAAAATACGCCGCTAAAAGAATAATCGCCGGTCACCCCGAAAATCATTCCGAAAGAAAAGCAAAGATATAAAATCGCAAAAAGTGCGGAATACATTTTGGCTTTTAACGTTTGCGGAACATTTGCAATATTTGTAATTTCAGACATATCGTTTCTCCATGAAAGTTAAAGTGTGGTTTTAAAAGTCAAAGCTTATTTGCAGTTCGGACAAATCAAATTCTTCATAAAGCGTTCCCGTGCTGGGAAGTTTGGATTTTCTGTATCTGCCGAAATGCTTCATTTGTTCGCTGCCGTCGTCGGAAAATTCCACGGAGTCGGAAATTTTCTGACCTTTTTTAACGGTAAATACAATAACTCCGCCGGCGGTTCTTGTTGCTTTTTCGGTCAGCTGTTCGCTGTTGACAATAATTGCTTTTCCGCCGGAAGATTTAAGCAAAAATTCTTTTACCTGAGCTTTTCCGTCCCTTTCCGGAATGAAAAAGATTGCGGACGCGGGACTTTCCGCACTGAACGCTTTTGTAAGCTTTTTGCGGTTTGTTTTTGTGGCGTATTCGGAAACTTTGAATTTTACCGCTTTTCCGTTTTCAAAAAATATTGCGATATATCCCGAATAATCCTTTGTGGGCATTGTCATAAGCACGTTTTCGTCGGCTTCAAATTCCAATGTTGCCGGCAAATAATCGCCCAACTGCGAAGGTTTCGAAAGTTCAAAGTCGTTAAGCTTGGCTTTATATACTCGGCATTTGTCCGTAAACACAAGAATGTCGCAGTCGTTTGTAACGTCATATTTTCCCGTAATATAATCGTTATCCTTAAGCTTTTGAAAATCCGTTTTTGGTAAGTTACCCTTGGGTAACAATTTTTTAATATATCCGTCTTTTGTGGTAAGCATTGTTACCGGGTACGCCTCAATTGCGGGTTCTTCAAATTTCGGAGCTTCCGTTTCTTCAATAATTTGAGTAAGCCGTGGTTTGGCGTATTTCTTTTTTATGTTTGCAAGCTGTTTTATTATAAGTCCCTTAACCTTTTTATCGCTTCCGAGAATGTTTTCCGTTTCGGCAATGTCTTCTTTAAGGGTATCTCTGTCCTGAATACGCTTAAGAATATATTCTTTGTTTATGTTACGAAGCTTTATTTCCGCAACATATTCCGCTTGAATTTCGTCAATGTCAAAACCTTTGCACAGGTTCGGAACAACATCTTTTTCAAGCTCCGTTTCTCTGATTATTTTTATTGCTTTGTCAATATCCAAAAGAATTTTTGCAAGTCCCTCCAAAAGATGAAGCTTTTCCCTCATTTTTTGAAGATTGTAATAAAGCTCACGTTTAACGCATTCGGTTCTCCAAGCAATCCACTCTTCAAGAATGGAATAAACCCCCAACGTTTTCGGACTTCCGCCGATAATCACTGTAAAATTGCAAGTAAAACTGTCTTCCAGCGTTGTCATCTTAAAAAGCTTTTGCATAAGCTGTTCGGGATCGGTTCCTCGTTTTAAATCTATTGTCAACCTAAGTCCTTCAAGCCCCGTTTCGTCACGTATATCCGTAATTTCTTTAATTTTACCTTTTTTTGCAAGTTCTACAACCGTAGCAATAATATCTTCAACCTTTGTTGTATAAGGAATTTGAGTTATTTCAATGCAGTTTTCTTTTTTGTTGTAACCGTATCTTGCTCGGAGTTTAAAAGAACCCCTGCCGGTTTTATATATTTCGCAAAGCTTTTCGCGATTATAAAGGAAAAATCCGCCGGTGGAAAAATCCGGAGCAATAAGAATATCCGTAATATCCGCATTGGGGTTCTTAATAAGTTCGGTTGTTGCGTCGCAAATTTCGGCAAGGTTAAAGGAGCAAATATCGCTGGCAAGTCCGACGGCAATCCCCTTATTCGGGGCTACAAGAATGTTCGGAAAAGCAGTCGGAAGCAAAGTAGGTTCTTTAACCGTTCCGTCGTAATTGTCCACAAAATCCACTGCGTCTTTTTCAAGCCCTTCAAAAATCGTTTCGCAAAATTTGTCAAGTCTTGCTTCGGTATAACGAGAA
Organism: uncultured Oscillospiraceae bacterium; assembly: GCA_964544455.1. Taxonomy (GTDB): domain Bacteria; phylum Bacillota; class Clostridia; order Oscillospirales; family CAG-382; genus SIG622. The sequence goes on along the minus strand of CAZJCI010000064.1, from coordinate 2,321 downwards.
GCCGCACAAGGAGATTTTGAAAAATGTTTGCCAAATGCGCCTTTTGATTCGATAAAAGGATGCAACAACGTTGCATGACCGGTTGTAAGTCGCACAAGCGTGTCATATATCGCCGCATCGCCGTGCGGATTAAGTTTCATTGTGTTACCTACAATAGTATTGGATTTTGTAAGTCTGCCCCCCAAAAGTCCGTCCTTATACATCATATAAAGCAGTTTTCGGTGCGCCGGCTTAAATCCGTCTATTTCCGGGATAGCTCTCGAAATAATAACGCTCATGGCATACGGCATATAGTTGGTTTCAAGAGTAGCCGTAATGGGCTGTTCCGTAACAACCGCATGAGTTATTTCGTTTTCGTCGTATTTTTTCTTTCCTTTAGATGTCTTTTTTTCAGCCATTATTATTTCCTGTTCTTAAATATTTTTATTTGTTGCCTTTCGAACGGTTATGCGTTTTGCACAGCATTTGACAGTTACTAATGTCCGTTGAACCGCCGTTGCTCCACGCCGTCACATGGTCTGCGTCCATTTCGGTTATTTTCCAAATACGCTTTTGATTATTGTCGTTTCCGATTGCGCAAAGAGGACAGTTTGAAGAATCTCTTGCTTTTGATAAATATGCGCGCATACGTATTTTTTCCGTTTATTAAAGGACGTGCGTCTTTTATGCCCTTAAACGGAATACCTACCGTTTTTTTGTCATATCCTGCAGACGCCGCCATTCCCAATATTTCAAATTGTTCCGGGCAATACTTAATTAAAAAGCTTATCGGTACGCCCATAATTCCGTCGTAATCGTTCGGAATCGAATCGGTATAAGGAATTTCAATCGCGTCGTAATTATCGTATTTTTTATATTCGTTTTCACGGATTTCTTTATGCTTGCTGAATTTTATATTATCTTTCCTTGTCATAAGAATAAGCGGCGTATGTCTTCTGCCGTGATCAAGGTTCGTAAACCAACATGAGTTACCAAGCCTTGTAAAATTTCCGATATATCCAAGCTTTTCGGCTTTTTCTTTATCTTTCGGAGCAATTTCGGTTCCGTTCGGAACGCCGAATACCATATCTTCACTGTTACAGGTTGCGCCCAACCAAATGCGGTTGTTCTTAATCAAAGAAAAAATCTCTTTATACGTAATTGCGTTTTGATTGCCTATAATCAAAAATTCTTTGTTGCCGTTAAATATCCACGCAACAAATTCGCGAAAAAGGGAAAACGGAGGATTTGTTATAATTATATACGCTTCATCCCTAAGCTTCGTAACTTCATCCGAACGAAAATCGCCGTTGCCGTTAAGATAATTCCATTGCAAATTGTCAATATCGGTATTTTCGGCGTTTTCGGAATTCTTTTCAAGCGTGAAAATTTTGCCGTTTGTTGCCGCTTTTTCTTTATCAAAACCGTCTTTTCCAATATCGAATACGGAAAATTGGTAGCCTCCGAAATACTTTTTCTCCTTTTCGGCTTTGGAAAAACTTGTGCTGATAAGCTTCTTTAAACCGAAATTTTCAAAATTTTGAGCGAAAAACTTTGTAAAATTGCTCCATTCCGGATCGTCGCAAGGCAATAAAACGGTCTTTCCTCTAAAAACATTCGGATTATATTCCAAATAAGCGTTTATTTCTTTTTGAATGTATTCGTATTGCGTATAAAACTCATCATTTTTCGCACTTTTAGCTTTAAAAAGATTACCGTTTGCCATTTCAAACCGTCCTCATTTTTCTTCAATATCAAAAATCGACGTCTGCCAAGAACTTGAATCTTTTCCGCCGCTTTCGTTAAAAGCAATCCCCAAATGTTCATACGCTCTTTTGGTGGCGCACCTGCCTCTCGGCGTCCTGTTCAAAAATCCAAGCTGCAAAAGATAAGGCTCATAAACGTCCTCAAGCGTAATTGATTCTTCGCCGATTGTTGCCGCAAGAGTTTCAAGCCCCACGGGACCGCCTCCGAAATATTCGATTATGGCGTTCAGCATTCGCCTGTCCGTCGAATCAAGCCCCAAACCGTCAACCTCCAGCATTTTTAAAGAAGCGTCGGCAATTGCTTTGGTGATTATTCCGTCGCCTTTAACCTGAGCGTAATCTCGCACCCGCTTCAAAAATCTGTTTGCAATTCTCGGCGTCCCTCGGGAACGTTTCGCAATTTCCATCGCTCCGTCGTATTCGGCTTCTATTCCCAAAATTTGCGCACTTCTTGTAACAATGCCGCAAAGTTCTTTGTCGGTATAAAGCTCAAGCCGCAACAAGTGACCGAACCTGTCTCGCAACGGGGAAGTAAGCTGTCCCGCCCTCGTTGTTGCGCCGATAAGCGTAAATTTT
>CAZJCI010000063.1:7268-11497 GCA_964544455.1 uncultured Oscillospiraceae bacterium | reverse complement strand
AAAAATATCGTTTACTTGCTTAAAAATCGCTTCTTTGGTTTTTGCAAGTCCCGCTTTAAGTTTATCAAAAAATCCCATATTTTTCTCTCTTTCCGAAAATTTCCGTTATACGGAAGTTTTTTTATTTGTTGTATTTTTCTATCCCGATTATAAAAGGCGCTTCCGGCGAATTAACAAGTCTGAAAACAAAAACGCAATATTCGAATTTCGAAAGCTTCCCGAGTTCTTCAATAAGAAGTTCTCCTTCAAGTTTACCTTCGGGGTGACCGGGATATACGTTTATTGTAATAATTCCGCCTTTGCGCAGAAGTCTTAAAGCCGCTAAAACGGCAGGAACGGTACTTTCGCGCAGTGTGTGAATGCTTTTATTGCCGCTGGGAAGCCAGCCCAAATTAAACATTCCGGCGTCGATTTCGCTTTTTATATATTTTTCGCAATCGGCGTGGCTGTCCAAAATCAGCTTGTAATTGGAAAAACCTCGTTCGGTAAGCCTTTTTTCTGTGTTGGAAACAGCCTGTTCTTGCACATCGAAAGCGTAAACGTAACCGCTTTTTACCAAAGAACAAAGCCATTCAGTGTCGTGTCCGTTTCCCATTGTAAAATCCGCAACAACCGAGTTTTCTTTTATGTGCTCTTTTATAAAGCCTTTTGAAAAATTTAATAATTCTTGCATTGTTGTTCCTTTCGAAAAGTTTTGCAAATACAATAACCGCATTATATAGTTTTATTATAACATACTTTTGTGAAGAATAAAAGAACAAATAGGAATATTATGTTATTTTTGAGAAAAAATATCTTAAAAGAAAGGGGAATCCAAATGAATTGTCATGCCAGAATTACCATAATGTATGCATTTGTTTTGCTGACGTTTGTTTTTTTGATTTGCAGATTATATACGGTTTCCGAAAGCACCGCCGCTTCGGAAGCTTTATCGGGGCAGTATTCAAGAAAAATAGAAGTTGCGTCACGCAGGGGATTTATATTCGACAGAAACGGAAATTTGTTAAACAGTAAAAAAAACGGTTATGTTTGCGTGGTCGATCCTTCAAAATGCGACGATATAAAACAATGTGTTGCCGAACTTTCCGAAGCTTCCGAGAAGCTTGAATCCGAAATTGCCGAAAAATTTTCCGATTCAAAACCGTTTGTAATAAAAACCGTTAAAAAAACTCAATTGCAAGGAATATATTTTTACCCAAACTATATTTATAAAACGGCTTGCGCTCCGCATATTGTGGGATATATAAATTCCGACGGAAATGGTGTTGCGGGTATTGAAAAAAGTTTTAACGAGTGCCTGTCAAATGTTTTTTCGGGAAAGCTTAATTACATTTATAAAGCGGACGCCATCGGAAAGAATATGAAAGGAATCGGCACTTGTCTTTATGACGACGGATATACTCAAAATTCAGGAGTATATTTGACGTTGGATAAAGATTTGCAACTTTTTTGCGCGGAAACGGCAAAAAAATATATCAGTTCCGGAGCAGTGTGCGTTGCCGACGTTCACACCGGGGAAATACTTGCAAGTTTAAGTTTGCCCGAATTTGAAACAAACGATATTGGAAGTTACCTTGAAAGCGATAACGGCGAATTTATCAACCGGTGCGCCGCGGCGTTTACTCCCGGGTCGATATTTAAAACAGTTGTTGCCGCCGCTGCTCTTGAAATTGATTCGTCCTTCAATACGCTTGAATACGAATGTTGCGGAAAAATAGCGATTGGCGAAAACGAAAGTCTGTCGTGCCACAATAAAGACGGTCACGGAAAAATAACAATGAAAGAAGCATATGCACAGTCTTGCAATCCGTATTTTGTCAATCTTGCATTTAACGTAGGCTGGGAAAAAATTGTTGAAACCGCCGAAAAAATGGGCATATGCGGCGAAAAAAGCATCGACGGAATTTTGACTTATAAAAGCTCCGTTCCAAGTTTTTCTCAAAGTACTGCTTCCGAAAAAGGATTTGTTGCCAATCTGGCAATAGGACAAGGCGAAACTTTGCTTGCACCGTACTCTGTTATAAACGTTTTTTCGTGCGCCGCAACGGGTTATTTAACAGAACCGCATATATTATTGCGAATTCGTAACGGCGACTGTAATTTAAAGAAATTTAAAATAAAACGGGAACGTGTTTTAAGGGAAGAAACCGTTAAAAAACTGCGAGAAATGATGGGGTATTGTGTAGAAAACGGATTGGGAATCGAAGCAAAGCCCCAAAACGGAAAAGCCGGAGGGAAAACCGCAACCGCTCAAACCGGAAGATATAAAAACGAAAGCGAAATTTTGAATTATTGGTTTTGCGGAGTTTATCCGCTTGACGCTCCGCAATACGCAGTATGCGTTTTGGGAGAGGGGGTAAGCCTGGGGGCGAATGTAAAAAATGTTTTTAAAGAAATATGCGATTATTTAAGCGAACGCGAAAATTCTAAGATAATGTTGCCGTCGGTAACGTCCTTTTACAAACATTTTTTGCAACAACGGCTGCAAAGGGAAAAATAAATATTCCGAATATGCCTGCAACACGTAAGCCGATATACATTGCCATAAGCGCGCAAAGCGGATGAAGCCCCAAAAAACTGCCTACGATTTTAGGTTCCGCTATTTGACGTATTATTGTAATTGCAAGATATAAAACCAAAACGCCTATACCGGTTTTAAAATTATTTGTCACAATTAACACAATTCCCCACGGAATAAGGACGGTACCTGCTCCAAGTATAGGCAGAATATCGATAATTGCCGTAAAAAATGAAATCAAAAGCGCGTATTTTTCTCCGATAATCGAAAGACCGATAAAAAGTTCGGTAAAAGTCATTAATATAATAAACGAGTATGCTCGGATATAGCCGAAAAGCACCGAAATAATTTCATCTTTGATTATAAAAAGGACGGTTGTTTCTTTTTTTGAAAAAAGCTTTTTGGCAAAATTGTCAATTTTTTCAAGTTCAATCGAAAAATAAAAAACCGAAATTATTGTAACAAACAAAAACAAAACAATATACGGTATTCCGGAAGCGATTTTTGCAACAATACTTCCCAAAAACGTTGCTATTTCCGGCAAAAAACGTTCGATACAGTCTCCCAGTTTCAAAATAACGCTTTTGCTGTCGAATTTTTCAAAAAAAGCGTTGCCGATAACAGGAGTTTTAAGCAGTAAATCATAAACGTTTTCCGAAATTTGCTCCGCGTGCCGAATATATTTAACACTTTCCGATATAAAATTACGGTATATATCCGAAATTTCTTTCCAAAGCGACGCAAAAAGAAAAAAAGAAGCCGAAAACGCAAAAATAAAAAACAAACTCGCAGTTAAACAGCTTGCAATTTTTGGCGATATTTTTGTTTTTTCGGAAATAAAACGAGCGGGAGTTCTCAAAATTACGGCAATTCCCCACGCAAAAACAAACGGCATTATTGCAAATAGCAGATATTTGTGAAAATAATGAATTACGACGCCCGATAAAACAATAAAGATTAAAATGCCGTTTATTTTTTTCAAATCGTATTTTTTCATAATATAATGCTCCCTGTAAAAGTTATAATAGTATATTGAAAAAGTTAAAATAAAATAATGCGGTTGGTGAAAATTAACAACTTTTTTTAAAATAATCGCAAAAAACCATATTTTTTGCAAGAAAATATCGAAAATTATAAAAAACTATTGCAATTCAACAAAAAGTGTGATAAAATTAAAAAAGATAATAAATCATCCGTTGAAACTCTTGGAATTTTTAAACCGAGAGCGAAGGAAACTCTGGAGAATCTCACGTTTGTGAGTGCCGAAGGTGCAAGGCGATTTGAATTTTGCAAAAAGCCGAATCTCTCAGGCAAAAGGACAGAGCAGACATAAGCGTTTTTTAGTCTGTCGCGTCCTTGCGGCAGACTTGTTTTTTTTCGAAGTTTCGGGTTTATTTCAACAGTATTTTTTAGGAGGTTTTCCAATGCAGGAAAAATTACTTAACATCGTGGCAACTGCCAACTCTTATCTTGCCGACTATATTCTTATCATTCTTCTTGTCGGCGTCGGTCTGTTTTTCTCTTTCAAAACTCGGTTTGTTCAGGTCAGATGTTTTGGTGAGGGAATGAAAAAGGTTTTCGGAAACTTTAAAATTTCCAGCGGAAAGCAAAAAGGCGGTCTTTCGTCGTTTCAGGCTCTTGCAACCGCTGTTGCGGCTCAGGTTGGCACCGGCAATATAGTCGGAGCTTCGGGAGCCATTCTTACCGGCGG
>CAZJCI010000063.1:0-7258 GCA_964544455.1 uncultured Oscillospiraceae bacterium | reverse complement strand
ATGTGGGTTATAGCTTTTTTGGGTATGGCAACAATATATGCGGAAGCTGTTCTTGCTCAAGAAACAAGAGTTAAAGATAAAAACGGAGAAATTCACGGCGGACCCGTTTATTACATAAAAAAAGCTTTTCCCAACGGATTCGGAACTTTTTTGGCAGTGTTCTTTTCCGTTGCAACAATTCTTGCGCTCGGCTTTATGGGAACAATGGTTCAGTCCAATTCCATTGCGGAATCTTGTTGCAATGCATTTAAGACGCTCGGTATCGAAAAAATTCAAGGATGGCATATCGGCTTGGTTATCGCTGTTATTGCCGGGTTTATTTTCCTTGGAGGTATTCAAAGAATAGCTTCGGTCACGGAAAAGCTTGTTCCGCTTATGGCTTGTTTGTTCCTTTTGGGCGGTTTTATAATTCTTGCATTTAACATAAAATCTGTTCCGTCAACATTTGCAATGATATTTAAATATGCGTTTACTCCAAAAGCTCTTATCGGCGGCGGTATCGGAGCGGCACTTAAAACGGCAATCAGCCAGGGTGCCAAAAGAGGTCTTTTTTCAAACGAAGCCGGAATGGGTTCAACTCCTCACGCACACGCACAGGCGAACGTTGCAAAGCCGCACGACCAGGGCGTTGTTGCAATGATAGGCGTGTTTATAGATACGTTTGTTGTTCTCACAATGACGGCGCTTGTGGTTATTTCCACACTTTACGCCGGAAACGGTCCTCTTGCCGGAGCTAACGCAGATACATATGCAAACCTTATTGCCGAAAACGGTATTACCAAAACAAACGCAATGCAAATGGCGGCAAGCACAGTTTTCGGAGAAAGTTTCGGTAATATTTTTGTTGCAATTTGTTTGCTGTTCTTTGCTTTTTCCACGGTAATAGGTTGGAATTTCTTTGGCAAAATCAACGTCCAATATCTTTTCAAAAATGAAAAGTGGGCTGTGGTTGCATATTCTTTATTTGCAATTTTATTTATTATACTCGGTTCTCTTGCTTCCAACAACCTTGTTTGGGAACTTACGGATTTCTTTAACTATCTTATGGTTATTCCCAATGCCATAGCTCTTATAGCTTTGTCGAAAATAGTTGCAGATTCCGCAAAAAACGCAAAGGCTTCAAAAAATAATAAAAAGTAATCATAATATCCCCAAAATAAAAGATTTTAAGCGGTTAGGATATTTTTATCCCAACCGCTTGAAATATACATATTTTTGTGTTATAATACAGTTAAAATAAATTGATAACGAAACACGGAAAGAATTCAAGAATATACTGAAATTGAAAAAATTTGTTTTGGAAAGGATTTTATAACTATGATAAATATAGCGATTTTGGGATTCGGCATTGTGGGAAGCGGAGTTGCAGAGGTAATTGCCGAAAATTCGGATTCTCTTGCCGGACGTCTTTGCGGCGAAAAACTTAACGTTAAGCATATATTGGATTTGCGAGATTTTCCCAATCATCCGTTGGGAAACAGAGTTACAAAGGATATAGACGTAATTTTGAACGATGACGAAGTGCTTATTGTGGTTGAAACAATGGGAGGTTCTCATCCCGCATATGATTTTTCAAAAAAAGCTCTTATGGCGGGAAAAAGCGTTGTAACTTCAAATAAAGAGGTTGTTGCCAATTTCGGTGCGGAACTTCTTTCCATTGCTCGAGAAAACGGAGTAAGTTATCTTTTCGAAGCTTCCGTCGGCGGCGGTATTCCGATAATACGACCTATGTGGCAGTGTCTTGCGGCAAATAAAATATTGTCCGTTGACGGAATTTTGAACGGTACGACAAACTACATACTTACGAAAATGTTTTCCGAGGGCTGGACGTTCGAAGACGCTTTAAAGAAAGCACAGGAACTTGGCTATGCCGAAAAAAATCCGTCTGCCGATGTTGAAGGAATAGATACGTGCAGAAAAATTTCAATTCTTGCGTCGCTTGCATACGGAAGTGCGATTAATCCCGCAAAGGTTCACTGCGAAGGAATTTCAAACATAACCGCACAAGATGTTACCGCCGCCGAAAATTATGGATACAGAATTAAACTTTTGGGCAGATGTGCCGATGTAAACGGAAAGATTTATTGCATTACCGCTCCGTTTTTGGTTCCGTCCGAAGCGTCAATAGCGAATATAGACGATGTATATAACGGAATTTCCGTAACGGGAAACGCCGTTGGCGACGTTATGTTCTACGGCAGAGGCGCGGGAGCTCTTCCAACTGCAAGCGCCGTAATGGCGGATGTTCTTGATGTAATACGAGATTGCCGCAAAACAATAGGCTGGGGAGTGGAAAATCCGAATATTTATTGCGATTACGAAAGTGCCGTTATGAAATTTTTGGTTAGTGCGGATTCAAAGGAAAAAGTTGAAAAAACGTTTGAAGTTAAAGCAACCGAAATAAACGGAAGATATTTTGCAATAACCGATGCAATGACCGAACGTTTGCTGAAAGAAAAAATTTCTTTGATTGACGGTTTAAGCTTTATACGTGTTATGGAATAACGGATTAAAAACGCATATCGTTTAGGTATGCGTTTTTTTATAAACTTTGTCGTATATTTACTTGATAAAAATTCTTTTAGGTGATTTAAATGTTTGAAAACGATAAAATGTATATAAAAGAAATACAATCGGTAATTCTAATACAAAACCGCCGGAATAAAACCCCAAAAAAATCAAAATTCGGTCCTTTGGTGTCTAGGTATGAACTTGTATATATGATTTCATCCGAAAATATTACGCTGTTCAACGGAAAACTTATGCATAATGTGCCGGGAAGCGTGGAATATTTGCCTAAATGCAATAAAGCCGATTACAGAGTGGAAAGGCTGGAATTCGGAGAATGTATAGATATTTTTTTTGATACAGACTGTAAGATGCCGGAAAGCGCATTTTCGGTTGATTTTTCTCGAAAAGCGCGGTTGTCGGAACTTTTTAAAAAGATATATATGCTGTGGATAAATAAAAATGACGGATATTATCAAATGTGTATGTCGATTTTTTATGAAATACTTTATGAAATATCCAAGCCCGCAGGCGAATATCTTCCGCTTGATAAATACCAAAAGATTCAAAAGGGAATTGAGTATCTTAACAATAATTGCCTGAATGCCGACATAGATTATTATGCGCCTGCAACGCTTTGCAATATGAGTTATACGTATTTTAAGAGGTTGTTTATTCAGAAGTTCGGTATTCCTCCCATAAAATATGTAACAAAGCTCAGATTGGAAAGAAGCGTCGAATTGCTGAACGTCGGAAGACATACAATAACGGAAACGGCGAATTTATGCGGATTTGAAAACGTATATTATTTTTCAAAAAAATTTAAAGAGATATACGGTGTTTCGCCGAGAGAATATAAAAATAACAGTTAATTGTTGTTGGAATTGCCGCCCGAAATTTCTGAATTATGATTAAACAAAAATATTATTATGCATATTATATAGTGGTTACGATAACAGTAACAAGGAGTATATGTTATGAGCAACAAGGAAGTAATAAATCATTACGACCTACTTATACAAGAAAACAACGACACAATATATGATTCTGATTTATTACAAAAATATATGAACAAATGGGACGGACAAGTTTTTATTGACAAAATGAAACTTGATAAAGAAAAATCTGTTCTTGAAATCGGCGTCGGAACAGGGCGGCTTGCAATTCGCGTCGCTCCTTTATGCCATAGTTTTTGCGGTATTGATATTTCACCGAAAACAGTTGACCGAGCAAAAGAAAATCTTTACGGGCAAACCAATGTAAAGCTGTTTTGCGGGGATTTTCTAACGTTTGAATTTTCTCAATCTTTCGATTTAATTTATTCCACTTTAACTTTTATGCATATCGAGAATAAGCAAAAAGCAATAAATAAAGTTGCCTTCTTGCTTAAGGACGGAGGAAAGTTTGTATTGTCAATCGATAAAAATCAAGAAGAGTTTATTGACTTCGGAACGAGAAAAATAACAGTGTTTCCGGACACGCCGATGAAAACAAAAACATATATTGCAAATTCCGGATTGCTACTGACAGAACACTGTGAAACAGAATTTGCCCACATTTTTACAGCCGAAAAATTGCGGTTAAAACTATAATTAAACGTTGCTTTTCAGTCATCAATATCATAAGCTTAACAAAGCATAATGATATTTTTAATAATATTATTTAAAGAAAGGAAAGTATAACATTTTACACTGTAAATATGTTATACGATGGATAAAACAGTATGATTTTTCACGAAACAGCACCCGGCGAAACATTAACTTCAATTGCAAAAGATTACGGAACGACCGTTCAGATGCTTATAGACTATAACGGTATTCCGAATCCCGAAAACCTTGTTGTAGGACAATGTATTGTGATTGTGTATCCAAAAATAATACATACGGTAATAAGCGGGGAAAATTTATATTCAATTGCGAAGTATTATGATGTAAGCCTAAATGAGTTATATCGCAATAATCCGAAGTTGCGTGCCTGCAGTATGATATATCCCGGCGAAAGTCTTGTAATAAAGCTTGAGGACGATATAATAGGAGATTTTGAAACCGGAGGATATACATATACTGATTCTAATATCGGTCTTATCGAAAGCACAATGCCGTTTATGAACTATCTTATGCCGTTTACATACGGTTTTTCGGCTTTAGGCGAACTTACCTCACTTGAAGATGAACAATTCATAGAGATTGCTCACAAATACCGCCGCAAATGCTTTCTTCACCTTTCCACTCTAACGCCGAAAGGATATTTTTCTGATGAAAACGCAAAAGTTGTTCTTGCTTCCAAAGAGTTGCAAAATACGTTAATTGACAGAATACTTGGAACAATTGAATCGAAAGGTTATAACGGACTTGATATAGATTTCGAATATATAAATGCAGAATATGCAGAGCGTTATGCGGAATTTATATATAGGGCAAGAGAACGATTAAATTCATATGGATATGAGGTTTTTGCGGCACTTGCACCGAAAACGTCGGATGATCAAAAAGGTGTTTTGTATGAAGGGCACTTATACAAAGAAATAGGCGATGCGGCTAATGCTGTTCTTCTTATGACTTATGAGTGGGGGTATACCACCCCCCAAAGAACACCAACCCCGCCCCGAAAGTTCAATAAAAAAAGAAAGGCGAGGGAAAAAGAATGTCAAGCATCGAAATGTTGGCGGCGAAATTACGCAAGTACCGCGCGGAAAAGAAAATCACACGGGAAGAGCTCGCGGCAAGAATCGGAATGAGCGCAAGACACCTGAACGACATCGAAAATATGAAGTGCGAGGTGCTGACGGATACGCTGGACGCCATAAGCGCGGCAACCGGTATAACGTTGCTGACGTGCAGCGAGGAAGAGTGCGAATATATAACCGCCAAAGTCAAAAAACACGCCAAAACAACATATTGAATCAAAGTCGCAGGAATCGGTGCCGCCCGCCGATTCTTTTTTTTAAAACACTATTGCAGAAAATGTCGCAATAGTGTACAATATCTCCAAGAGGTGATATTGTGACTTATAAGTATTATAAAATATACAGAGACATAACATGGGAAATATTAAAAAAATACCGAATAAATAAACTGCCCATACCCGTGGTAAGCGTGTGCCGAGAAATGGGCGTAAAACTTAAATATTACGAAAATACAGGCGAAACAACTGCGGGAAAATCGCTGATAATCGACGGCGTACCGTATATCCTGCTGAAACGCAACGCCGCCGAAAATACCCGCCGTTTCGTCGTCGCCCACGAACTCGGACATATCGTGCTGAAACACGTATACGACGAAGACCGCTCCGTTTTAAACTACAGTCTAAAAGATAAAAAATCTCCCTTGGAAGCCGCCGCAAACGCGTTCGCCGTAAGATTACTCGCGCCGTCCTGCGTGCTGTGGGGTTGCCGAACAAACTCCGCCGCCGACATCGAACGCCTTTGCGCCATTCCCGCAGAGTTCGCCGCCCAACGTCTGAAACGCCTAAACTACCTGCGGGGACAAAATCGCTTTCTGAGCAGCGACGACGAAGCGGAAGTATACAATAATTTTTCGGAATTTATAGAAAATTATAATTCGGAAAAATTCCGTCTAACGCCGCACGATAGATTTTAGATATGCTAATAATTATTAGCAAAAACAACGATACGTTAAAAGCCGTGCGGTCGCCGCCAAAATGCTAATAAATATTAGCAAATATCAGGCAAACGACAAAAAAACAAGCCCCGCCCGCATTTCACAAGAAAGCTGACAGAGCTTGCAAATTAAAAAACGAAACCGTGACCAAGACCAAGACCAAGACCAAGACCGAAACTAAAACCGAAAATCAGTCCAAATCGTCCACATCGTCAAGCGACTTGATAGCCTCCAAATCGTCGTGGGTGTAGGGCACAGCTCTCGCCTTAAAGTCGTCGTCCATACCGTAACTGCCGTCGTGAGCGGCTGTGCGAACGGCGAGAGTGCTGCCGATTTCGGAGTCGAGCCCGCCGAAATTCTCCTTAATCTTAATCACGCCCACAGCCCGGGACGAGTAAATCGGATTTCCCGCCAAATCGTCCAGATACTCCGCCGCTTTAAGCCGCCCACGTTCGTTAAGCGAGCGCAAACGCAAAACTCTCGACCATTCGTCGTCGGTTAAAAATCTAATGTGCATTTTGCGGCTGTCACTGTTTTGATCAGTATCGACGGCAACATCACGTTGAACATCACTGTTTCCGACAACACCGACATCAACATCACGCTGAATGTCACTGTTTTCTTCAACACCGACATCGACATCACGCTGAACATCACTGTTTTCGTCAACACCGACATCGACATCACGCTGAACATCACTGTTTTGGTCAACATCGACGTCAACATCACGTTGAATGTCACTGTTTTGGTCAACATCGACGTCAACATCACGTTGAATGTCACTGTTTACGTCGGCGTTGACCTCGACATCAAGTCGAGAATCACCGTTTCGGTCATCATCGACCGCTACAATATCGGCATTATCGTCGGGAACATCACTGTTATTGCCGTTTTTAACAGCGATATCACCAAGAACGTCACTGTTTTCACCAACATCTGTCTTGCCGCTTTCAGAAATATCACTGTTTTTGCCACAATTTGACCGAACGACTTCAGAAATATCACCGTTTTCGCTACATTCCGACCGAACGACTTCAGATATATCACTACTTTCGACGTTGCCCGTTCCGAAATTTTCGGCTGAATCACTGCTTTTACCACCGTTGACAGCGACAGTATCACTAATATCA
>CAZJCI010000062.1:0-11590 GCA_964544455.1 uncultured Oscillospiraceae bacterium | reverse complement strand
AACTTATTGCGCAATCCACCGCAGGATTTACCGGTGCGGATCTTGAAAATCTTCTTAACGAAGCCGCGCTCCTTACCGCAAGAAAGAATAAAAAATATATCGGTATGGACGAAATAGAAGAAGCCACAATTAAAGTTGTTGTCGGTCCCGCAAAAAAATCAAAAGTCATCAGCGATTACGATAAAAAAATTACCGCCGTTCACGAAGCCGGACACGCTGTTGTATCCTATTTTCTCAAACACCACGACCCGGTACATCAAATTTCCATCATTCCCGCCGGCGCCGCCGCAGGATATACCCTATATGTTCCCAAAGAAGATAAAATGCACCTTTCAAAAAAAGAAATGGAAGATAATCTTGTAAGTTTGCTTGGCGGACGTGTTGCGGAAGCGGTTATGCTTGACGATATTTGTACCGGGGCTTCCAACGACATTCAAAGAGCCACGGAAATTGCCCGAAAAATGGTTACAACATACGGTATGAGCGGAAAACTTGGTCCGATTGTTTACGGTAACGGTCACGAAGAAGTTTTCCTCGGACGAGATTTTAACAGCACTCCCAACTATTCCGAAAAAGTCGCCGCCGAAATCGACGAAGAAATACGCCGCATTATTGACGAAGCCTATTCAAAGGCAACGTCCGTAATTACCGAGCATAAAGACAAAATTACAAGAATTTCCGATTTTCTCATAAAACACGAGGTAATGACGGAAGAACAGTATATTGCCGTTATGGAAGGCGAACCTACGGACGAAGAATTGATTGAAATTGCCGAAGAAAAGCGCAGAAAAAGCCGTGAAGCAACCGAAAACGCGACAAAAAAAACTTTTAAGGTTACGGACAAAACCGCTATTTCTCCCGATAACGAACCCGACGGTTCCGACACCGACGAAAGCAACGATAACGGCATATCTCAATAGTTTAACGGCAACCGCAAACAATAACTTGCGGTTGCCTTATTTAAAATTCAAGGAGCTTTCATATGAGTTTAAAGCTTATGCAAAAAAACGAAATTCCAAAAAAAGTTTGCGCAATACACGACCTTTCATGCTTGGGGAGATGTGCGCTGACAGTGGTAATCCCCGTTCTTTCGCAACTCGGCGTGCAGGTTGTCCCTCTCCCCACAGCTTTACTTTCCACACATACGGGCGGATACAACGATTTTTCTTTTTTGGAATTAACGGATGAAATGAAAAAAATTCAAAATCATTGGAAAACTTTGGGCACGGAATTTAACAGCGTTTTTTCAGGATTTCTGGGAGACGAAAAACAAATAGAATTTGTTCTTGAATTTGCTCAATACTGTAAAAATAAAAACGGAGCTTTGTTTTTTGCCGACCCCGTAATGGGCGACGACGGAATTAAATATCAAACCTATACGGAAAAAATGTGCGATCTTACAAAGGAAATAGCAAAAAAAGCCGATGTAATCACTCCGAATTTAACCGAAGCGTGTATTTTGCTCGGAACGCAATATAGAGAAGATTTTTCGAATAACGAAATAAAAGATATGCTTTTTCAACTTTCCAACAACGGAAAAACAGATGTCGTTATTACCGGTCTTTATGACGGAAACGGCAACATCGGCGCAAGCTATTTCGATTGCAAAAACAAAGCCTACGGAAATCATTTCACCCCGAAAATCAACGCTTCCTATCCGGGCACCGGCGACGCATTTTCTTCATTTTTACTTGGTTCGATTTTGCACGGTAAATGCTTGGGCGAAGCCGTATATGCCGCCGTTTCCTATGTTTTTTCGGTTGTGGGACTGACTCACAAAATGAAGACCGAACAACGAGAAGGCGTTCTGCTTGAATCGATTACCGTTTTGGAAATATAACATACCGAAATTTTTGAGTCCGCACATATTTTATGCAAATTTATGTATATTTTATTTTGCACAATAATAAAATATGGTAAAATCGAATATTGACAAAACCAAACGGCGGTGATATAATTATTACCATAATCGTTAACGGTAATATTTTATGAAAGAAGAGATTTTTATGAAAAATTATAAAAACTATGTTTTTTCGGCAATGATGGCGGCTCTCGTATTAATGGCAACAATGTTTATTCAAGTGCCGACTATTAACGGATATGTACATATAGGCGACGCTTTTGTATATCTTGCCGCCGCTTTTTTACCAATGCCGTTTTCGCTTTTGGCGGCGGGAATAGGCGCGGCTCTTGCCGATATTTTGTCCTCATATATTCTTTACGCTCCCTTTACTTTTTTTATAAAAGCTTTTATGGCGGCTGTTTTTTCATGCAAAAGCGAAAAAATAGTAACAAAACGTAACATTTTTGCGCTTATTTTTGCTTTGATTATAAACGTGCTTGGCTATGCCGTTGCGGAATTCATCATTCTTGCAATAAGCAAGGAAGCAATAAAGGCGGCTTTTGCCACAAGCCTTGCAACAATATACGGAAACCTTATTCAATCCGTAACCGCATCGGTAATTTTTGTTGTTGTGGGAATAGCGTTCGATAAAATGAACTTTAAAAAGGCAATAGATAAAATTTCTTCCGTACATTGAATAAAAAAGGCAAGCTTTAAAACCTTTTTGCATATAATGTTTAACAGGAATCCGCGGTGTTATGCGCGCCGCGGAAATTTTTTACGGAGGTTACCATGAAAAAAACCACTTTCGACATCACACAATCCACGGATAACTTTTTTTCGAAAATCGGCAACGAATGGGCACTTCTTTCCTCATCCGAAAACGGAAAATGCAACGGTATGACTGTAAGCTGGGGCGGAATCGGCGTTCTTTGGAACAAAAATGTATTTTTTTGCTTTGTAAGACCGCAAAGATATACCAAAGAATTTTGCGACGCTTCCGATATAATCACCCTATCGTTTTTTGACGCAAGCAAAAAAGACGCTCTGAAAATCTGCGGCTCCAAAAGCGGACGTAATTGCAACAAATTCAAGGAAGCAGGATTAACGCCTATTATAGGCACTTTGGGAGAAGTGGATTTTGAAGAAAGCGTTATGACAATTGTCGGCAAAAAACTTTATGCTCAGGAACTTTCCCCCAACTGCTTTACCGAAAAAGATTTAATTTCAAAATGCTATCCCAACGCCGACTATCACACAATGTACGTTTGCGAAATAATCGAAGCAAGAAGAAACCTATAACACTTTTCAAATCATTACAACCGATTACAAAAAATTGAATAAATATCAATCGCAAAATTTTCCGTATCGATTTTTCGATATGGATTTTTTTGTAAAAATTTCTTAGTTATTCGCACATAAAACAAAGCGATTCTTAAAAAATCTCCGCAAAACGTCATAAAACATTGCGTTTAAACAAAAAACTGTTGCAATTGTAATCAAATTGTGCTATAATCTTATAAACATAATATAAATTTCAAAAGCCGTTCTTCGGAATCGCTTTAAATCAAGGACATAAAATGAAATACTTAAAACAGTTCGGAATTATTATTTTAATTTCTTTTATCGGCGAAATACTTAATTATTGCATTCCTTTGCCCATTCCCGCAAGCATTTACGGTTTGTTAATAATGCTGTTCCTTTTGCTTTCGGGCGTTTTAAAATTGCAAAGTGTGCAAAGTTGCGCAAAATTCCTCATAGACGTAATGCCTGTAATGTTTATTCCCGCAGGTGTGGGACTTATGGTAAAATGGACGGATTTGCAAAGCTTTCTTATTCCCATCACGGTAATAACCGTCGTTTCGACAATAGCGGTTATGGCTGTTACCGGAATAACTGCGCAGTTCTTAATTAACCGCCAAAACAAAAAAGACATAAAAAACCAAAATAAGGTGGATAAAAATGCTTAACGAAATAATTTCTTCTTTCACGTTTTTCGGCGTAATAATAAGCCTTATCGGATATTTTTTGGGAATGACCTTTAAAAAAAAGTTCAAGCTTGCAATTTTCAACCCGCTTTTAACAGCCGTAATTTTTGTTATACTTTTTCTTGGCGTTTTTAAAATCGACTATGCCACGTATGAAGCTTCTTCAAAATATATTTCGTTTTTTCTTACCCCCGCAACAGTTTGTCTTGCAATTCCGCTGTATGAGCAAATTTCACTTTTAAAAAAGAACGCAAAAGCCCTTATTCTTTCCATTTTGACCGGCAGCGTTGCAAGTTGCGCAACGGTTTTTGCTTTATCGCTGGCGTTCGGCTTGAATCACGAACAATATGTAACACTTCTTCCGAAATCAATCACAACCGCAATAGGTATGGGAGTTTCGCAAGAACTCGGCGGAATAACCTCCATAACGGCGGCGGTAATAATAATAACGGGTATTCTCGGCAATATGCTTGCAAGCTTTGTTTGCCGCATATTTAAAATTACGTCCCCCGTTGCCAAAGGCGTTGCAATCGGCACGGCTTCACACGCAATCGGAACTTCGAGAGCAATGGAAATCGGAGAAATAGAGGGCGCAATGAGCAGTCTTGCAATTGCCGTTGCCGGAATAATAACGGTAATAATCGCTCCGATATTTTCAAATTTCATTTAAATCCGACAGTGCCCCAAGTTGCCAAAAAAATTCCAAAAACACGCCGCATAACCGCAATTCGGCATTCGTCGGCGGATTCAATTATACCGAATACTATTTCAAACAAAACGTTAAATTCTATGTAATTATTTGCGATTATTAAAATAATATTGCAAAGCGGATACAAAAAGCTTTGCAAATTTATATTCATATACAGAAAGGAAATAATAAACGTTATGAATCTCGAAAACAAAGTTATTAATTTTCTTGGCGACAGCATCACCGAAGGACACGGCACAAGCGCACCCGAAAAAATATTTTCCGCACTCATCAAAAAAGAGTGCAAGCTTGCCGCCGCAAACAATTACGGCATAGGCGGAACACGAATTGCCGAACAGCAAAATCCCGATATAAATTGCAGATTCGACCTTGATTTTTGCAAACGCTTTGACGAAATGGAAAATAACGCCGATATTGTTTTTGTATTCGGCGGTACCAACGATTTCGGCCACGGCGACGCCCCCATAGGCGAATTTTCCGACAGAACCCCAAAAACTTTTTACGGCGCGTTGCATTTTCTTATGCTCGGACTTATAAAAAAATATCCGCAAGCTGTTATTGTATTCGCAACGCCCTTGCACCGTGACGGTGAAAACAACATTCGCACCAACCGTCCACCGCTTTCCGTTTTTTGCGATATAATAAAGGAAGTTGCCCAATATTATTCCGTTCCGGTTCTTGACCTTTGGAGTATGAGCGGTATTTCCGTAAATTCTCCCACCGTAAAAGAAAAATATATTCCGGACGGACTTCACCCAAACGACGCAGGTCACAGAATACTTGCCAAAAGAATTATCGGATTTTTGCAGTCGCTTTAACTGCGTTTGCAAAAAATCCCACACACAAAAAAGTCGGCTTTGCCGACTTTTTTGACATACGGCTTTACCGATTATTCATTTTTAATGTTTTTTCAGACTTTTTTCCCATAAATTTCCGCCGAAAATCACACAAAAAGAAATAATTAATAGGACGTTAACATCTTGACGAAATAAATGTGGTAAAATAATATTCGGTGTGTTTTGTTTCCAATATACTTAAAAAAAGGGAGCGTAAAAAATGAAAGTTCGAATCGGAAAACAGACAATTCCAACATTTGCCGCCGCTTGCGCAATTTGTTTTGCCGCAGCATATCTTTCCGAAATAACGCTCGGAGCCGTTTCAACTTTGCCGTTCCTTCCGATTTTACCCGCAATCGCATATATAATCCACGGAAACAGGCGGCACATTGTCGGTCTTTGCACAGTTTCAGCCTTCATAACAAAATGTATTTTTACAAGCAATATTTCACAAATAATCTTATTTACACTGTTTTGCGCAGCCGTTTCCTTTGTTTCCGCAACGTTCGTAAGCGGCGTTGTGCGTCGCCGAAAAAACAAACCGACTTTGGTTTTATACTCGGCAACCTATATTGCGGTTTTTATAATTTATTTTTTAATTTACGGAACTTTTTGGGGCAATGTTTCGTCTAAACGTATAAATGAAAACTATCTTTCAAAACAATATTCGCAAGAAAACTTTGCAATCGGAGCAACCTATTACAGCATTGCCGAAAAACGTTATGTAACTCAAGCCGATTTTACAAACAAAGAACGCTATCGCGCTTTAATAAGCGCAAATTCCGACGGCACTGCGCCTATTGACGGTTACGCCGATATGTGCAAAAACGAATTGCTGAACGTAGGTTTAAAAAAACTGCAAACCTGTCTTTCAACATATGCGTATTCCGGCACGGATTTTGCGATTCGCTCGTGGAAATTGGATTCCGATGACGTAATTTCCGCCGAAAGCTCCGCAGAAAATTACACTGACAAAATGTGTTTCGAAATCGCGCTTTACGAAAGGTTTGAAAATTCTTCGGGTTTTGAATCCGCTTGCCAAGGCTATATAAATCACCTTAACGGTTTTAACGATTTGGTTTACGAAAAAATAAGATTCTACGGTTTGGATACTTCCAAAAGCAACAGCTTTGCATACGCTCTCGATTACGAACCTCAAAACGGTAGTTTAAAAAGTTTGCCATTCGATAAAAACGAATATAACGACTTTAACGGTAAAGCAAAAAAATATTGGTCGCTCATAGGTTAAATAATTGAA
This sequence comes from uncultured Oscillospiraceae bacterium, assembly GCA_964544455.1. Taxonomy (GTDB): domain Bacteria; phylum Bacillota; class Clostridia; order Oscillospirales; family CAG-382; genus SIG622. Next base: position 4,956 of record CAZJCI010000062.1, on the reverse strand, counting down.
AGGACGGTATTAATCCAATGATAAAATCAAAAATAATAAAAAAACATATTCTTGTTGCCGCGCTCTTGCTAACGCTGTGCGCTATGTGGTCCTGCAAAAAAAATCCCGCACCGGATAACGCAAAAACGCCGAACGAAAACCAAACGGATATTTCTGCGGATATAAATTTTCCCGAAGGCGAAAACAAAAAAGAAAAAATAGATATAAACGAAAATTACGCCGAATCCGAACTTTTCGATTTTGAGGGCACAATCGACGAAATCTACGACGACGGAAGTATTTTGGTTTATTCCCCGATGTTCGGAGTGAATTTCAATTATAAAGCCATAGTCGAATTCGACCAAAACACCTCGGCGCCGGATTTCGAGCTTGCGGAAAATCAGCTGGTAAAATTCGACGTATATTCCGCGGTTAAAAAAAGCGAACCTCTTACGCTTGTCGCTTCAAAACTCACGCTTGTAAGCGAAACTTCAACGCAACGCGAGGAAGAAGAAGCACGTCTTGAGGAAGTCCGCAAAAATGCGGCAGAAATCGGACTTGCGGTGAATTAATTAACCTTTTTTCAACAGCACATAAATCAAGGGGTTGTTGCAACATTTTCAATATGCGCAAAACCGAGGGACGATGTAGGTGTGCATCGTCCCAACATTTATTTGTCAATCATACATAAACTTTTGCGTTATAAATTCGTTTTCCGCCGCCGTTTCGGATTATTACAAAAGTATACTTATATTTTGTTTCAGCCGTTTCGGCTGAAAATTCATAAATTTCTTTACTTTTCGGACAAAATGAGAATATTATTCACCGCCCGCAAACAGCGGCAAAAATTGCTTTACTGTCTGCAAATAATGCAAGAACCGTCTTACCCTCTGCAACCGGCGGCACATGCCGTTCCCCTTGAACTCACACGCTCACAAAGCAATCCCAAAATTTTTCCGTATATGTTCGGACTGTTGCGAAATATCCACAAATATAAATAATGCAAGCAAAATCCCGAAACCGCAAAAATTTCGATTTCGGGATTTTCTGTTTGCAATCACAGCAATTTTTGCGCAAATTACTGTTCAAAAATCGTTTATCAGCCGTCCTTTGCTTTTATCTTAAAAATATGTGTAACAGTTTATTATAAAAAACGTTGTTGGGGTAATATCGCATCGGCAAATCAATCCAAGTTTTTTTATCAACAACGCTCTTAACGTGCGAAAAAGCTTCAAACCCGAATTTCCCGTGATACCTGCCCATTCCGCTTTCACCTACCCCGCCAAACGGCATTCGGCTTGTGGCAAGATGAATTACCGTATCGTTTACGCAACCTCCGCCAAAAGAAACTTTTGAAATAATTTCCCCGATTTTCGCTTTGTCTTGCGAAAAAATATACAACGCAAGCGGATTTTTGTTTTTCTCAATCATTCCCATAACTTCCGAAAAATCGTCGTAGGTAATAATCGGCAATATCGGACCGAAAATTTCTTCTCCCATTACCGCGTCCGAAAATTCCACGTTATCCATTACGGTTGGCGCAATTTTCAAATTATTTCTGTCGGTTTCTCCGCCGATAACAGTTTTCTCTTTATCAATTAACGCCGAAATTCTGTCGAAATGCTTTTCGTTTATGATTTTTCCGTATTCCGAATGTTGCATAGGCTCGTTGCCGAGCCGTGCGACTATCTCTTTTTTTAATTCCGAAATTAATTCTTCTTTCACGCTTTTTTCGCAAAGAACATAATCCGGCGCAACACAAGTTTGCCCGCAATTAAGAAATTTACCGAAAACAATCCTTTTTGCCGCAAGCGAAAGCTTTGCGGTTTTTTCAACTATGCAAGGGCTTTTTCCGCCAAGCTCCAAAACCGCAGGCGTAAGATTTTCCGCTGTACGCCTAAGCACTTCTTTTCCAACCGATTGACTTCCGGTAAAAAACACAAAATCAAATTTCAGCGACAAAAGACTTGCGTTTTCGCTCCTTCCGCCGGTCACAACAGCCACATAATTCTCCTCAAAGCATTGCTTAACAATTTTTTCCGTTATTTTGCAAACGTTGGCACTGTATGCGCTCGGCTTTAATATTACCGTATTTCCGGCGGCAATTGCGTCCGCAAGCGGAGAAAAGGTTAAAAGAAACGGATAATTCCATGGGCTCATAATAAGCGTATTGCCCCTCGGCGAAGGTTTCATAAAACTTCGTGAAGCAAATTGAGAAAATGGAGTTCGCACCCGCTTTTCGGCGGAAAATCGGTCGATGTGCTTTATCATATATTTTATTTCGGAAAGAACCAGCCCTGTTTCGCACATAAAGCTTTCGCCTCGGCTTTTTCCAAGATCCGCCGCAAGCGCGCTTTCAATTTCATTCTCGTTATTTTTTACGGCAACATAAAGTTTTTTTAAATTTGCTTTTCGAAAGTCGGGAAAAAAGGTTTTTCCCGTCAAAAAAAATTCCTTTTGCGCCGCAAGAATTTCTTTCATTTTTTCTTCAGTCATAAATAACCTCCGCATTTCAAAGCAGACAACTGTAAATCAATTCTTTTAATCGAATTATATCACATAAAGCGTTTTTTGTCAACAAAAAGGCATAGCAAAATCACGTTTTTCAAACGAGCAAATAAATCATGAACAAATCATAGATATATACGTTAAAATTACAGCAGTTGTAAAACCGAGATGATTACAAATCTTTATTTTGAACACTTTACAATATTAATTTTATTGAATACCTGACATATATTCAAGCTTGCTAATAAAATACAACTAAAATATATTATAGTTTGATAATAAAACTTACAAATAATTAATTCATTCAAAAACCGTGATAGCAAAATCCGATATATAATTTTAATCTTTTTGCCGTCCCTGCATAACTTTGCAAATACCGCAAAATATATGTTGACATTTTAAGTAAAAAAGGATATAATAAACTTGATAAATAACGGAGGTTCATATGATACGTCTTGATAAATTTATTTCCGACGCACTCCCCTGCACACGCAAAGAGGCGACGGCATACATAAAATCCCGCAGAGTAATGATAAACGGAAAAACCGCAAACAGCGGAAACGAAAAAACAGAAGAAACTTCCGAAGTTCTACTTGACGGAAAACCGCTTAAATACAGCAAATACATTTATATAATGATGAACAAACCGTCGGGGCTAATCAGCGCAACGGAGGACGAACGAGAAAAAACGGTAATGTCATTGCTTCCCGAAAGCTATATGACAAAAGGGCTTTTCCCGGCAGGAAGATTGGATAAAGATACAACCGGACTTCTGATTTTGACAAACGACGGCGAAACTGCACACAAATTGCTTTCTCCAAAATACAACAAACAAAAAACATATAAAGTAACCGCAAAAAAGCCGTTCACCGCGGACGACGCGGAAAAGCTTAAAAACGGAATAAAGCTTGACGACGGAATGACAAAACCCGTAAAACTCGAAATTTCCGAGAATCCGAACACAGCATATATGACCTTAACGGAAGGACGCTTCCATGAAGTAAAAAGAATATGCATTGCGCTTGACAACGAATGTCTGGAACTCGAACGAATAAAATTTGCCGGTTTGGAACTCGATCTATCGCTGAAAAGAGGAATGTGGAAAACCTTATCCGAAAAAGAAATTGAAATTCTTACGGCAAAAAACGACAAAAAATCCTAACAGACAATTTTTGTTTGCGCTACGGCATAACAAAATAATCCGCAAAAATATACGAAAGGAACAAATAAAATGAAAGCATTAATAACCGGAGCAAGTTCCGGGCTGGGCAAGGAATTTGCAAAAATACTTTCCGAAATGGGGTATGATATAATTGCGGTAGCACGGTGCGCCGAAAGGCTTGACCAGCTGAAAAAGACGTTGAACACTGAAGTAACACCGATTATTTGCGATCTTTCGTCACAAGAAAGTTGTTTTGCCCTTTTTGAAAAAGTAAAAAACGAGAATATAGAAATAGTAATAAACAATGCCGGTTTCGGTCTTTTGGGAGAATTTGCACACACGGATCTTGAACGTGAACTCGAAATGATAAACGTTAATGTTTGTGCGCCGCAGATATTGACAAAGCTGTTTTTAAAAGAATTCATTTCAAAAAACAACGGATATATATTAAATGTTTGTTCTGTTGGCGGATATATGCCCGGACCGTTTATTTCAACATACTATGCAACAAAGGCATATCTTTTGAGCCTTACAAGAGCGGTATGCGAAGAAGTACGCCGAAGCGGAAAGAATATATATGTGGGTTGCGTATGTCCCGGACCGGTAGATACCGAATTTAACAAATCCGCAGGGGGAACGACAAAAATCAAATCACGCACATCCGAAGAAATTGCAGGTATTTCATTAAAAAAAATGTTTAAACGAAAAAAAATTATAATTCCCGGTTTTGAAGTAAAATTATCCGCACTTGCGGCTCGCATCGTTCCGACAAATATTATGCTCGGAATTACTTATAAGATTCAGAAAAAGAAAACCGAAGCTAAGAAAAAAGATTAACTGTCTTTATAACCTAAAATATTATAATATACAAAAAATCCGGATGAAAAACATCCGGATAATTATTATTATCAATATTCTGGAACATCGTCGAGAGTGTTAATCATAAGAAGATTTTGGACGTTACGGCGCGAAAGATTCCAATATAGGCAACCTCGAAAACCATATTCTTCACACAAAGCAAGTCTTGAACCGATACTGCGTGCGTCTTCAAACCAAACCTCGTGTACAGAATTATTTTTGGTATAATTGAAATACGGAGCCGCCGAATATACATCATATTTTATTTCGGCTCGATTTTCGGCAGCAAGCAAAATTGCTTGATCGGTAGACAGCGAAACCGCTCTGGATTCACCTTTTATATATGGCAAAGTCCAATCGTAACCGTAATTGGACATACCCATAAAAATCTTTTGAGGTGCGATTCTTGTTATTGCATAATCCAATACTCTACGAACCGACTGTATTGG
>CAZJCI010000061.1:0-11633 GCA_964544455.1 uncultured Oscillospiraceae bacterium | reverse complement strand
TTTGGTGCCGGTGGTGGGACTCGAACCCACACGATGTCGCCACCAACGGATTTTGAGTCCGTCACGTCTACCAATTCCATCACACCGGCGTCACAACGTTAATATTATAACACAAATGTTGTGATTTTTCAAGAGGTAAAACGCTTTTTTTGCAAAATTTATATTTTATTAACAATTAGAACTTATATCGCTCTTCCGCTAAGACTGTTCGCACCTTGCACACGAGAACCGCTTGCGCAAACATAATTAACCGAAAGCGTTTCGCCGCTGATTTTAAACTCCGCTTTTTCGGTTAGAGTTGCGTTTCTGTATCGCAAAAACAATGTCAAAGAGTTTTCGGAACATTCCGTTACCGCCGCCGAAAATTTGCATATTTCGTTCCGTGTGGGAATCAGCCCGGTAATGGTAGGCTTAAACGCTTTTAAATACGGCTCGTTATAAAAATATTCTCCATTGCCGGCCGTAATTTTCTGTGTGTTCCACGACGTAACAATGTTAATTGAAACCGCATTACCAAGCTTTTCAAAAGATATATATTTAATATCCTGCGCATTGCCCGATAGTTTAAATTTTTTTCCGAATCCGCAAAAATCGCCGATAAAACAAGGCTTCGGACGGTACAAATTTTTAATAAAATCATAAAACTTACCGTTTTCAACACAGTCGGAATTTTCAATCGAATCGGCAAGCCTATAAACCTTTTCCGCCTCGAACTGCATATTACTTGTTTCGGCTTGAACGCAAACAATCGTTTCGGTCGATGGCAACACAAAACATAATTGACCGAACGCCCCGTCCGCGCGAAATCCTTCTCTTGCGTTTTGCCAAAATTGATATCCGTATCCCGCACACCAATCGGGAGAACCGTTTTCGGAATTGTCAATTTGTTTGCTTGTGGCAAGGTCAACCCATTTTTTCGAAAGAAAACGCCTGCCGCCAAGTTTTCCGCCGTTCAAATAAAGCATACCGAGATTTTCAATATCTTTAATCGAAGCGTATAAACCAACGCCGCCCTCGCAAAATCCCGAAGGCAAAATATCCCACTTTTCGGGGTATCGCTCAAGAAACGCAAAATATTTTTCATAAAGATAATCGTAAACCGTCTTACCGGTATATTTTTGCACTATTATCGAAAGCAACAATGTTGCGCCCGTGTTATAAACAAATTTTTCGCCCGGTTCATATGCAAGCTCTTGCTCCATAAAAGCCTTAACGGGGTTTTCCGAATCTTTCATCGCTCCCATAACGCAAGCTTTGTGCCCCGTGCTCATTGTAAGAACGTTGTGCACCGTCATTTTTGCAAGCCTTTCCGAAACAACGCTCGGGCAATCGTCGGGAAATATGTCAATAATTCTGTCCGTAACATCAAATAGACCTTCGTCAACAGCAAATCCCACTGCTGTACTGCAAAAACTTTTGCTCAAACTGAAAAGCTGTCTGCAATCGTCAATTTCATAAGGAGGAACAGCAATTCTGCACAAAACCTCTCCTTTTCGTATAACCGAAAACGCCCTTATTTCGCAATAAGGAGAATCTTGTTCGTTTTGCAAAAATTCAATAATCGCTTTTTTTGATACGCCGTCTTTAATAAATATGTTTTCCATAAAAAATATCCTTTCTTTTTGCACCGTCGCACAAAAACTTTTCATATCAATAATACACCTCAAAACTTGTTTTGTCAATATTATTTTTTCGTTTCCGATTTATATTTTATCATTTCCTCAAGCTTTTTCGCGGCAATACTCAAACTGAATCCATTTCGTTTTATATAGCATATACTTCTTTTCGGAATGGGCTTTTCCAACTCCAAAACTCTTATCGCTTTTCTCGGTTCAAAGTTATCCGCAAAGGCTTTCGGAACAAAGCCTATCCCCAAATTGTTAACAACAAACGGCAATATTTGGTCTGCCGTTGCCGCTTCAACAATGGGCGAAAAGGAAAGCCCGTTTTTCAAAAACAAATCCGAATAAAAAGCGTAGGTCTGTGTGTGCTTGCCAAGGCATATAATGGGCAAACTTGCAATTTCGGACAATTTCAGCTTTTCTTTTTTTATATAAGAAAAAGCAGTGCCGCACACCGCAATTTCGCTTATTTCTTTAACAACGGTACATTTCAGGTAATGCGGAATTTCAAGCGGCGTTGTGACAACGGCAATATCCGCAAGCCCGTTTTTCAAAGCGGATATTGCCTGCGGCGTGGAATGGTTGGAAATGCGCAAGCATACCCCCGGATAAAGTTGTCTGAATTCTTTTAAAATCGGAAGCAAAAAACAGTGAAGCGCAATTTCGCTTGCGCTTATGGAAACAGTTCCGCTTTTAAGCGTCTTGTCAATCGCCAACTCTTCTTCGCCGGCTTTTATGTGTTCAAACGCAATCGAAATATGTTCGAAAAGCTTTTCTCCTTCCGGAGTAAGCTGCACGCCTTGCCTTGATCGGGTGAAAAGAACGCACCCAAGCTCTTTTTCCAAGTTTTTAATCGTTCTTGTAACATTCGGCTGATTGTTAAGCATAACAGCCGCCGCCTGCGTTATGCTCTTATATTTTGCAACATAATAAAACGTTCTGTAATAATCATAACTAATGTTCATAAACGCGACTCCATATCAATAATATATATCTTTAATATCAAACATACATTTGACATATGCAACAATAAGTAGTATAATATATGCGGCTTAAAAAGTCAATACATATTTATTTTTTTCGGAGAAAACTATGTCAAAAACAATCGAATGTTCCAAAAATGCCAAACCAAAAGAAAAAACAAAAAGTATGAATAAGGATTTAACCGTGGGGAATCCCCAAAAAGTTCTTTGGAAATTTTGCCTGCCGCTTTTCGGAAGTATCCTGTTTCAGCAACTCTATAATATTGCCGACAGCTTTGTTGCCGGCAAGTTCATAGGCGAAAATGCGCTTGCCGCCGTCGGAAACAGCTACGAAATAACGCTGATTTTCATTGCTTTTGCGTTCGGTTGCAATATCGGCTGTTCGGTAATAGTTTCGCACTTTTTCGGTGCAAAAAAATATTCCGAAATGAAAACGTCGGTTTACACCGCAATGCTCACAAGTTCCGTGGTATGCATAATTCTTATGATTCTCGGAGTGGTTTTGTCGGATCCGCTTTTGGATTTAATAAACACGCCGCAAATTCTTAAATCGGATTCAAAACTGTATCTCGATATATATATATTGGGGTTGCCGTTTGTGTTCTTCTATAACATTGCAACCGGAATTTTTTCCGCTCTCGGCGATTCCAAAACCCCGTTCATATTTTTGGCAATATCCTCTTTGTCCAACATCGGAGTGGATATACTGTTCGTAACGGCTTTCGATATGAACGTTGCGGGCGTTGCATGGGCAACATTTTTGTGCCAGGGCATAAGTTGTTTGCTTGCCGTTTTTGTTGTGTTTAAAAGATTACATAACATAAAAACCGAAAAAAAGACTGTTGTTTTTTCGTTTGCAATATTAAAAAAATTCGCTTCCGTCGCAATTCCCAGCGTTTTGCAACAAAGCTTCATTTCAATAGGAAACATAATTATTCAGGGAGTAATAAACGGCTTCGGTCCCGGGGTTATTGCAGGCTATTCGGCGGCGGTAAAAATGAATAATTTGGTCATAACTTCATTCACAACGCTGGCAAACGGCATTTCAAACTATACAGCCCAAAATTTGGGAGCTCAAAAGCCCGAAAGAATAAAAAGCGGTTTTAAAGCGGGAATAAAAATGGTGTGGTTGCTTTGCGTTCCCATGGTCGCACTTTATTTCTTTGCCGGAAAACCCATATTGCGCTTTTTTATCGAACAACCGACGGAACTTGCAATAAAAACCGGAATGAATTATTTAAGAATACTTTCTCCGTTCTATTTCATAGTGTCCCTAAAATTGGTTGCGGACGGAATTTTGCGAGGTGCGGGCAGAATGAAAAGTTTTATGATTGCAACCTTCAGTGATTTACTTTTGCGTGTTGTGCTTGCCGCCGTTTTATCCTCAACCAAACTCGGCGCAACCGGAATTTGGTGCGCTTGGCCCATAGGGTGGTCAATTGCAACCGCAATTTCCGTTACATTTTTTGCCACAATAAAGTGGAACGACATTTGCGATAAATAATAAACCGTAAAAAACAATAAACAATAAACGTCAAAAAATACCGACTGCCTTGCAAGCAACGTCGGTATTTTTGTTTTGATAAAATAAAAAATTTTAAAATGACTTTGCAAGATATTCCCGCAAGTCTTCAAAATCTTCAAGCTTGGAATCGCTTTTCAAATAAAGCGGATGATGCGGATGCCCTTTCACACTGCGCTTCCCGCAGGTAAACCACCTTGCCCCGTGCGAAGCTCCTATGTCCGCCATATCCGCAACGCATAAAGCAAGATAATCTCTTTTTTCAATAATCGAGCCCCAGGCAGCCCAAATGTTCGGCACGGAATCCGAAAGCGAAAGTATATATTCAAACGCTTTCATATTTTCTCGGTGCATTTCTTTGTTAAACAAAAACTCCATATCGTCGGGATTTGTGGCTCTTTGCGCATACACGTTAAACATAATAAAAGAATCATAACCGTTGCCAAGCGCAATTCTTTCAACGGATTGCAACGTTCTGTCCAAAGCGTCGGGTTTTGCGGTGGACGGATTAATTCCCACGCAAATAAGCGGTTTGTTTCCTTTTGTGCCCAAAATGTAACGATATTCGCTGTAAAAATTCGGAACATAAATCCACTTGCTAAAATCGTATTCTTCGCTCGGAAGCAAAGATTGTTTTAACGCAAGGTCAAAATTCAAAACCTCCGTTTCAAATGTCGAACCGCTTGGAATATGCCGCATAATCACACCTCACCGTCGCGTTTTTCTTCATATAGTAAATTATATAATGTTTGGTCAAAGCCGAATTCGTTTTTCAGCTTGTGAACTTTTTCAATGGAATCTTTCTTTTTACCGGTTGGAATATTAGCTCTTTTTGCTCGAATAAGCAAATTTTTCGGAGAATGAGCAATATCGATAAATTCCATAAGGTCAACGCTGTAACCGCTGTATTCAAGCAGTTTGCACCTTACCGTGTCCGTAATAAGAGCGGAAAGCCGCTCCTTAACAATGCCGTAATCCGTCAAACCGGAAAGAGTTTTTGCGTTCAAACTGCCGTTCACTTCGTGCTGACAGCACGGCACGGAAAAAATATAATCCGCTTTCCAAACAACGGAATTAAACAAAGCATAGTCGGTTGCCGTATCGCAAGCGTGAAGCGTCATCACAATGTTAGGGTGAAAATCCGCGCGATAGTCTTTAATGTCGCCGCAAAAAAAGTGCAAATTTTCATAGCCGTACTTTTGCGCCGTTGCATTGCATTTTTCAATAACGTCTTTTTTCAAATCAAGTCCCACAACGTTTGCCTTAATTTTTTTAATTTCCGTAAGATAATAATACAAAACAAACGTCAAGTATGATTTCCCGCAACCGAAATCAATAACGTTCACGCAGTCGCCGTCAATATTTTTAATTGAATCGTCAATAATCTCAACAAAACGGTTAATTTGCTTAAACTTATCGAATCCGGAATTCAAAACTTTTCCGTCTTTCGAAATAATTCCAAGCTCAAAAAGAGCGGGAACATAGGTGCCTTGCGGTAATATGTAGTTTTTTTCTCTGTTGTGCGAAAAACGAATGTCCGCAAAACCGTCGGAAGTGTTATTGCCGGTTTTCTTTTCCGTATATAAAATTTTTCCTTTTTTGGATATTTTAACCGTAAAGTTTTTATACGACAAAATCCCGTCCAATTGCCTGAAGTTTTCTTCAAGTTGCTTTTCAATAAAAGCGAACAGTTCGGAACACAAAATTCTTTTATGAAACGCTTGCTTTTCGGTAAAGCTTTCCGCCTTAAAACACAATTCGCCGTCACATTTAAGCGGCTGAATAACAATTTTGTTGCAGTCGCCAAGACCGTTGCGCTTGTTGCTTAAAATAAGTTTTATAATCTCGTTTGGATTGATTTTTTGCAATACGTCCGAAAGTTGATTGTTTTCCATATTTAAAAACCCTGATTTTCAATAACTTTTTTCGCTTCCGAAAGCGCATATTCCAACGCCTCGGTCGCCGCCGCATAACGTATTTTTTCACGTGTTATAAGATGCCCCAGGCTTAGTTCAACGGATTTAACTCCAAGTTTTTTGCTTCCCACGCCCAAAAATACCATTCCAACGGGTTTGTCCGTGGGATAAAACCCCGGACTTGCCATTCCCGTTGTGCAAACAGCAACGTCCGCACCGGAAAGCAAAAGAAGTCCCGCCGCCATTTGTTCGGCAACAACGGAAGAAACCGCTCCGTAATTTTTCAACGCTTCCTCCGTAACTCCCAAAAGCTTTGTTTTTGCTTCGTTGGCATACGTGCAAAGCCCATAACCGAAAACAAATGAAGAGCCGGAAATATCCGTAATTCTTTTGGAAATCAAACCGCCCGTGCAGGATTCCGCGCTTGCAACGGTCAAGCCGTTTTCTCTGAAATAACTCACAAGTTGTTCTTCAATAAGCATAAGAACCACCCCACAAATAAAAATAATCAAAATTCTATTCGGCGCAAAAACTAAAAAAAGGTTGCCACAAATTTTTTACAGCCGACGCCCGCTTTAAAATAGCGAATCGACAAAAAAACGCCTTGTTTGCAAAAATCGCCGTTTTGCGGTTAATTTACCGTACCGCCGATTTTACGGTTAATTTTGTAATGAATAAGCTCGGCAAAAAACCGAGCTCATAAAAAATATTCAATGTCTGTGTTCAAACGCCCAAACGTCAACAAAATCCGTATTAACAAAGGTTCAAACAAAAAAATGGTGCGGCTAAAGGGACTTGAACCCCCACGTCGAAAGACACCAGATTCTAAGTCTGGCGCGTCTGCCAATTCCGCCATAGCCGCAAATCAAAAACCTTGAGTATTATATCATTCCGCACCGCAAATATCAATACATTTTTTCAACCGAAGTGTAAACATTTATAAAATATAATTCAACATTATTTTTTCAAACAACTGTTGACAATCAATATAACAATATGCTATAATATAAGTATAATGACTTATAATCGACAAAATTTTCACAACAGCGATTTATGAAAGGAAAAATATGGAAACAGCCGTTCAAGCCATAACAAACGCTTTGGCAGGCAAAGTGTCAAAAGAAATCATCATATTCATTGTTTCAATGGTGCCCGTGTTGGAATTGCGAGGCAGTCTTATTGCGGCGGGCTTGTTCAAAATGAGCTTCGTTCCGTCATATCTGTTGGCTGTTTTCGGAAATATGGTGCCCATACCGTTTTTACTGTTGTTCATCGAAAAAATTTTTTCACTGCTGAAAAAAACGCCCTTGCAAAAAATCGTCCGAAAAATCGAAAACAAAGCCCTTTCAAAAGCCGGGCAAATAAAAAAATACAGAAGTTTCGGTCTTTTTTTGTTCGTGGCAATTCCGCTCCCCGGAACGGGTGCGTGGACGGGCGCGCTTGTGGCGTCGTTGCTTAAAATAAAGCCCAAAAAAGCAATTCTCCCCATTTTTGCGGGCGTAGCTGTCGCAGGGCTCATAATGTCGCTAATTTCTTTCGGATTTATAAAACAAATATTCTGATTCGAATTGCAAAAATTCCCTTTACGGTTTTCAACGCCGTAAAGGGATTTTTTAATCCGTTTATAATGGTAAATCCTTTTTTGTAAACAAAACCGAACCCAAAATATATCCCGTTATTCCCGCCGCCGCAAGAATAGCAAACTTAAGAATAAAAGCGTCCGTTCCGTCAATAATCGAAATAACGTCGAACAGCGAAATAATCGTTGCATAGTTAAAATTGTTCAGCGAATCAAGGCGCACAACCGAAGGTATCACCGGACTTCCGAAAAGTCCCAGCATAGCGGCAACCAACGCAAAAATCGAAAGTCCGCCGCCAACAGCCATCGAACGCTTGCTCCTGTCAAAAGCGCAGGACGTAAAGAAACACAGCCCCGAAAGAGCAAACAATACCAAAAACGCGCCCAAGTTCAGCAAAATCAGGTTTTTATAAGTCAAAGCAACGTCTTCTTCAACAAACGTCAAACACACACAGCCCGTGGCGGTTGTCAACGCAAACATAGCGAACAGCGAGCCCAAAAGGAAAACCGCTTGCGTAAACACAACGGTGCTTCTTTTTGTGGAAGTGGAAAGAACATAAGCCATCGAACCGCTGTCAACCTGCCCCGAAATAAGGTTGTTTGACGCCATAATCATATATATAATGGGAAGCAATAATCCCGCAAGTTTATAGAATATCGAACCCACAATCAAAGTATAAAGGTCTGCTTTCCCAATTTCCTCAAGCGCTTCGGAAACCGCACTCGGTAGCGTCGAAAGAAAACTTGCGGAAATATCGTCGGCAAGTTCAAGCTTTTTTTCAGTAACCGAACGGGCATATTCGTCTTGATTTGCAAACTTTCCGTCTTCATACAGACGTTGGATTTCATCAAGCTCATATTCCAACCTGCCGCAATATGTAATAACGGCGTTTTTTGCCATATGCTTCACCGAATCATATCCGTAACCGAAAGAATCATATTTTTCTTCCGTCACACCGTAAGAAGAAAGCTCTTCAATAAGTAAGCCGATTGTTTCTTGGTTCGTCATATTGCCCGCAAGAAAAATCGCCGCCACCTTTTGCGCTCTTTCCGAACGGTAGTCCGAACGCTCCTTTGAAGCAATATATTCCGCAACGTTTCCGTTTCCTATGCAGTTCAGCAACGTTTCAAAATCATAATTTTTCGGAACGTCTTCTCCGTGTTCAACAAAAAAATCGTCAAAAGTTCCGTTCGGATTAAGCGTATACATAACGCTGCCAAGAGCCTCTTTTGCCGCTGCGGAATCAATATCGCCGCCATCGGCTTTTATTTTTTCGTTCACATAAAGTTGCAGTTCGTCGCAAGCTCCCGAATATGCCGCCGCAACCGCTTTTTCGGTTGTAGCGGGCGAATTATCCTGCCATTCTCCCACTTTTGCAAGATATTCGTTCATGTTTTCAAATTCTTCGGCTTTCGGCATTTGCGCCAACCACAAATCAACGCTTTCGGCATAGGCTTTGCCAACGTCCGTGTTAAGCTCCGGCTTTGCCGCCGTCCATTTTTCCGTTGCCGCAAAATAAACGTTCAAATCGTCAAAATCGCTTTGCTTTGGCATTGCGGAAACCCACGTCAAATACGAAACGGCGTCGGTTGCATTTTCCGCAAAAAACGAATCGAATTTTTCAAGCCCGTCTTCGGCGTTGGTATAATAAGAAATTGCGCGTTTTTCAAGTTGCGAATCAATTTCTTTTGTAATAATGGTGTCCTGAATGGAATTTTTCACTTCGCCGATATTGCCGTTTCCGGAAATCAGCATAACGCAAGCAAGCATAAAACATACGGCAAAAGTAATAATTCCCCACATGGTACCGTTAGCCTTGCATGATTGCTTAAATAAAGCTTTGCTAAACATATTTTTCACCTTTTAACCTTTCTTAACTTCGGAAAACAAAATATTTTTAAAATGCATTTCAAGCGTATACGGAAGCTCCGAAATGAATTTTACGTCATAATTCTTCAAAACCGTCAAAAGAGCCGCCGTTTCCTCTTTTTTTATTCTGATTGTGGCTTGATTATATTGCTTTTGCAAGCGTATTGTTTCATATTTTTCACCGATAAAACGCTCGTAGTCCTTTGCCGTGTGAAATTCGATTTTAAAATCCTTAACCGCCCTGTTACGAATGCCGTTCACATCGCAAATATCTTCAATACGTCCGTTGTTAATCAATGCAACCCTGTCGCACGTTTTTTCAAGTTCTTCAAAACTGTGACTGCTCATAAAAACAGTTTTTCCTTTGCGGTGCTCCTCTTTAATAATATCCAAAAATACCGCCCGCATCAAAGGGTCAAGCCCCGTTGTGGGCTCGTCCAAAACAATAATCGGCTTGTCGTTCATAAGAGCCGCCACAAGCGCGGTTTTTTGTTTCATTCCTTTGCTCATTCGCTTAAGATTCGCATTCGGGTCAAGTTGCAAACGCTCGATAAGTTGGTTTGCATACGACATATCACGCATCTTTAAAAAATCCGCCTGACACCTAAAAAAATCCGTTCCGGTTTTTAAATCGGGAAAAGCAATTTCGCCCGGCACATAACCGATTTGCCCCGCAATTTCGCCGGCGTGCTCCCACGAACAAAGCCCGTTGACAAAAGCTTTTCCCGCCGTCGGTTTCAAAAAGCCCATAATATGACGTATCGTAGTTGTTTTGCCGCTCCCGTTTGTGCCCACAAACCCAACCATTTCTCCATTGGCAACCGTCAAATCAACGTTAAAAATACCTCGCTCGTTTCCATAGTCCTTTGTCAGTTTGCAAACTTCAATCGCATTGTTCATTTCAATTCGCCTCCAAACTTCCTGTCCTCCTTATAAAACTTCATAAAATAATCCTCCAAAGTTTCTTTTCTGTTGCTGAAAGTTTTAACCTCAAGCGAAGAAAGCAATGAAATAAGGTCGTTCAAATCCCTGTCCTCCACCGAAATATAAACTCCGTTTCCGTCTTCCGAAATCAAAGAGCAAGAGGGAATACATTCTTTCTTTTTTTGAAATACCGATTTCGAAAAAGCGTTTTCAAATTCCACGGAGTAATATTTCCTCGAAGCGTGCTTCAGGTCGTCCGCAATAAATTCGGATACGATTCTGCCATCTTTAATAATCGCAATTCTGTCGCACGTGGAATCTATTTCCGAAAAAATGTGACTCGAAAGCAAAACGGTTTTTCCTCTCGCTTTTTCGGCGTGTATAAAATCAATAAAGTTTTCCTGCATAACCGGATCAAGTCCGCTTGTGGGCTCGTCCAAAATCAAAACTTCGGGGTCTGACATAAACGCCGTCACAATTGCAAGCTTGCGTTTAACGCCCAAACTCATTCGCTTTGTTTCTCCGTTCAAAACGTTGTTTTCAAGCTCAAAAAGATTAAGCATTTCTTCAAGACGCCGCTCGTTGTGAATTTTTTTCATATCCTGCATCATTCTGATAAATTGCCACCCCGTAAGCCCCGAGGGAAGCGCAATTTCTCCGGGAATATATCCCACACGACTCAATACCTTGTCATATTTTTCAAACGTTTCAAACCCCAAAATTTTCGAACTTCCGGAATCCGGCTTGGAAAATCCCATCAGATGACGAATGGTTGTGGATTTACCCGCGCCGTTCGGTCCCAAAAAGCCGAATACTTCCCCTTTGTCAATGTGAATGTTCACGTCGAATATTCCCCTGCCGAAACCGTAATCCTTTGTCAAACCCACGGTTTCCGCAATATGCTCGGTTTTATCAACCGCTTGAACACCGTTTTTCATAAAAAAGCACTCCTTTCATAAACACTGTTGACATTTGAACTGTGTTGTATTATAATACCAAATAAGAAAATAGTGAAGAACAATACTTTTGTCATTGTTCAAATTTTAACAATGTTTATAAAAGTGTATAAAGTTTTCGGAGGTAAAAATGAAATCGCAAAACATAAACAACTCGTCCAAAAAAACAATAAAACTCATAAAAAGCGTTTTTGCCGAAATGCTTTCGGAAAAAAGAGAGCTTGGCAAAATTTCCGTAAGCGAACTTTGCAAACGCGCCGA
>CAZJCI010000060.1:9238-11683 GCA_964544455.1 uncultured Oscillospiraceae bacterium | reverse complement strand
GCCGTTACACTTTTGAGAGCCGCATTTGCCGCATTTTGAAAAGCTTTCAAAACTGTTTAAGTCGTTTAAGTCGTTTAAGTCGTTGAAGTCGTTGAAGTCTTGGCTTTCCGTTTTTGCGCCGATTAGCATTGCTCTTATGACTTCTCCGGCTTGCGAATACGAGTTTGCGTTAATAACGCCTTCTTTAATAAGCGAATCCACGGATTTTTTTAAGGCTTCAAGTTCGGAATTGCGTTTGCGTTTGAACATAAAATGCGGTGCGGCGCGCCTTTCGAATTCTTTTTTGGTATGCTTTTTTTGCATTGTCGTCACTCCGTTTCTTTGTGATTTTCGGTTTGGGGTAAAACCGAATTATATAATAAGTCCGCCGTTTTCAAACTTTTCGTCAAGCATATCGCATATTTCTTTTCGCATGGGAATATCGATAAGCTCCAAATAGCTTTTAACAATGCGGTAGTTGTCTTGGGTTATGGGCGTGGAAATCAGCGAATTTATTGCGGATATGGTAAACGCCTTTGAATTTGCAAGTCCGTCGCCTATGTGGATTTTTATGTCCACGGTGGGAATATATGTTTTTCCGTTAAGACTGCGTTTATAGTCGCCGGAGCGATAAATAAGTTCGCCGTCCTGCGCCGCGCCGCAAAAAACAATTCTGCCGTCGTCGTAATATTCAAGGGCGGTTCTGTCGCAAAGCTCGAAAAGACGTTTGAATCCTACGCTCTTATCTATTTTTTTAAGCGACGAACGGTTTTTGGCTCTTTCGTTAAGCAGCGCAATGCCTGTTGCCGTCGTTACGTTTTGCGGTTCGTTGCCCTGATTTATGGAAAAATTGCCGGTGGTTTCCTGCATAAGCGTTCGCCACTTATCGTAGTTGGAATGAAGATAGCTTTCGGCATAGGCGGAGTTGCCCAGCCTTTGAACTTTGCCCATCATTCCGGGGCGTAACTTCCAAACCGCGCCGGGGGCGTTTTCGAGTTCGCAATCGTCGCAAAGGGCGTTTTCTTCGGCGATTATAATATCGTTGGAGGAAAAAGCCGAATTAAGCTGCGCATAGGCGATTTCTCTGTCGGCGGCGTCGATGAAGGGAATTATTGCTTCGAGTTCGCTTTTGCCCCAAAGGGAGTTTTCCCGAGGGAGTCTGTCGTAAATAACAAAGGGGAACATTGTGCAATTCGTTTCGTTCCAATACTTGGGAATATAGCGTACTTCAACGCCGTTAAGCAGTACGCACAAGCCTATGTCGCCGGCGTTATAAGCATAATGTGCGGTTTGGGGGCGTCCGTCGGAAAAATAGGTTATGTCCGTTTCGCCGTCCGTCGGTTGGCGGAACCACCATTCGGTTATTTGCACAACGTCGGAATTTGGGGAAACGCCGATAATGTCGGTTTCGGAGGGAAAATATTCGTTATTGTTTGAACTGTGAGCAATAAGTTCGTTGAAATCGAGTTCTCGCAAGGCAAGTTCGGCGGCGAAAGTGCGGCGTGCCTTTTCTTTGTGCATTGAATAGACGTAGCCTATGTATTCGCAATCGTCAACGCAAGCGGCGGTGGGATCGGGGAAAATTTCCTTGGGGTGCGGGTTATCTATTACAACTTCGCCGCATACGCCGTCTTCACGACGGTTATTGTCCCAACAGACTTTCCACACAGCCGAACCGTAAATTCCCAAACGGCGTTCGTTGCGGGAATTTTTATGGTTCATATTGTTTCTGTCGCAAATATAGCGAACGACCTTTTCTCGCTGTTTTGCTTTTTGGGAGTCGTCGCCGCCTCGGGGAGAAAATTCGAATTCCGGCATATCCGGTTCGATTTGACTTTCAACGTGAATATAGCCGTCCGTGCTTTGGGCGCACGCCCACGGCAAAGAATTTTCCGTGCCGAATTCGTTGCTGAAAACCGAGGTGTCGTGCGTTCCGTCGTAATAGGAACGCATTCTGTCCCAATATTCGCAAACGCCGCTTTTGGCAAGTTCCGCTTGGCGGAGCAACTGTTTTACGGCGGCTTCACGGGCGTATACGGAAGAATAATCGTATGCGTTTTGGGAGCGGTTTTTGGGGGAGGCAAAAAGCCGTTTTATTCCTTTTCTCATAAAAAATCTCCGTTCTGTCGCCGAGCGTCGGCGCAAAATAAGTGAAACCCGACGGTAAGCGACGTTTGATTTTGATATTTGTTAATTTGCAAAAAAGTTTTATTGCGGGGAGTGGTTGCGATATATAGCGGAATATGGGGCGGTGATTTGCGAAAAGTTTTGTTGTGGGAGGTGTGATATATAGTGGGATATGAGGATTTGGGAATTTGCAAATAGTTTATTGTGGGTGGTGCGATATATAGTGGAATATGAGAGTTGGCGGTTTACGAAAAGTTTTATTGTGTTTGGTGCGATATATAGTGGAATATGGAGGGTTGGCGGTTTACGAAAAGTTTTATTGTGGGGGTTCGATATATA
>CAZJCI010000060.1:0-9138 GCA_964544455.1 uncultured Oscillospiraceae bacterium | reverse complement strand
GTGGTGCGATATATAGTGGAATATGGAGGGTTGGAGGTTTGCGAAAAGTTTATTGTGTGTGGTGCGATATATAGTGGAATATGGGGTGGCGGTTTGCAAAAAGTTTTGTTGTGATGAGATTTTAATTTTTTGATGTTTGATTGTTTTGGTTCAGCGGAATCGTTTGCCGAATTTTCGGCGTTTCTTTAAAACTTCCGTGAGCTTTTGGCGTGTGGGATTTTTTTCTTTAAAAAAACAAACGGGACGTGAAACGGCAAAATATCTTAGGGCATCCGGGGCGTGAGTTATGGAATGAGGTTCGGTGGAAACGTCGCAGGAATTATTTTTTTCGCAGGTTAAAAGCGGGAGACATCTTATGAGATTGACGCAACACGAAAAAATTTTAAGCTTTGCCGTCAGAGTTCCGTTTTCGGTTGGGACGGGTTTCAGCCATTCTTTAAGGCAAAGCCAGCCTTCGGCTCGTTCCGTGGCGATTTTTGTGAAATATATGCCGAAATCCGCAAAAAGCTCCGCAATGCTTTTTCCGCTGTCCTTTTGGCGAGACCACAAATCGCTTGGCGCAATGAACACGCTTACTCCGTCGGATTTTTCCGAAATTCTTTTTGCGGCTTCGCTTACAATCAGGTTTGGAATGTGGACTTCGTCGTAGACGTAGGCTTCGCCGTGGGGAGAAATTGCCACAAACACGGCGGCAAGCATATCAAGTCCGTAATCCACGGCGCAATAGCGGCTCCATTCGCTTGGAATTTGAAACGGTTGAATTACGTGGATATCTTCGTTAAACTCCGAAAAAAACTGACCGGCAAACATATTCCAATCGCCCAAAAGCCATGCGCTGCGCAGGTTTGCGGGCAGGCTTTCCAACTGGCGGAGATAATCGGGGTTTTGACTTAGGAGCTCGGCGTTATCGAAAACGGAGGCGGGAATGAAGGTATAATCTTGGGCGTTTTCGCCTTTTCGGTATTTTTTATCTATGAAGAGGCGTTTTACCCAACCGTGCCCCGCACCGCCGGGGTTGCAGGTTAGGTACATTCTTTTGGGGAGCGAATTTGCGCCTCGCAGGCACGCTTTGAGCGTTTGAAACTGATATTCCGTGAAAAGTGTGGCTTCGTCCATACCTATGACGTCGTATTCCTGCCCTTGGTATTGGTTGACGTCTTCTTCGCTGTCGCAATAGCCGAGCTTTATGCGGGAACCGTTGGGAAATTCAAAGCTTTTGCGTGAATCCACGTAGGTTGCTATTCCCTGAAGTTCCGCATTTAACGGACGAATGTGGTTTTCGCGCAGTTCCGGGTAGGTTCTTCTTATCAGCAAAACGGAGAGGTTGGCGTAGTTAAGGCACATAAGCACAAGTTTTCGGCGCAGAGCCCAACTTTTTCCGCCGCCGCGAGCGCCGCCGTATGCCGTATATTTGGAGCGACTTTCGAAAAACAGCATTTGTTTTTCCTGCGGATAGCCTTTAAGATAAAAATCTGTCATTATTCGCCTTCTTTCCTGATGTTGAGGCGGTTATTCGCCAAGTTTTTTGGCTTCGTTTGAAAGAAATACGTTGACATTTTCGTTCCTTTCGAAATGTTCTCTGTCGTTCCAGCCGAAACAGTATTTTAGGGTGCTTGCGGCGGCGGACGAGGAAATTCTTCCGGAAAGCGCGTTTTCTTCGATGTAAGCTTCGATTTTCATTAGGGTGAAATCCACGAATCTTCTGCCTTCACGGGTATTTTTGAGAGAATAGAATCCGTCTCGGGTAAGTTCGAGTGCACAAAGAAGTCCGGAAAGGGTATAGGGTTTGGCAAGCGGCAATTTTTTGTCGATGGAATTGTTTTCCGAATCGCACAGAGCGAAATATTTATCCGCTTTTTTCTTATAGCTTTTTATGTTGCTTATTTTTCGTCCCACAGATTTATTCCTCCTTGTTGATTGTTAATGTTTGTTTTGGATCGTTTCCCGAAAATTTCCATATTTTCGTCCGCATATTCCGTCCAGCAACTTTTGTGGATTACGTCGCCGTTGCAATATATTTCCACGGCTTCTTCGCCGTCCAGCATTTCGTATCCGCAATAGCAGCATTTTTCGGCGTTGTCGAACGTTTCTTTTTGCTTGATTGAAAAAATTCCGTCGTCGCTGAGAAGTTCTTCTTCGGTTATTTGCAATTTGTTTTTCAGCATTTTTATCAGTCCTTTCACAAATTTTTACGGGGCGTTTGAAGTGGAATCGAACCGATGTTCGCATTGGGCTGTTAAAAAATCGGGTTGGCGAAACCCGAAAACAGCAATTCGAACTTTTGTTCGTGCTGTATTATACCACATATTGGTTTATTTGTCAAGGTCTTTTTGAACGCTTGTTCGATTTTTGTGAAAAATATTCAAATTTTTCTTTTGATAAAAAAACAAAAACTGTATATATTGCGAATTGACTTTTGGAAACGAATGTTTTTAAAAAATCGGAGAAAAGAAAAAAAGGGTTGAGCGTGGGGGAAAAATCGTTTTTTTTGCTGATTAAAAATACGGTGTGTTTTCTGAAAAATGGGTATTGTTTTGCGTGCGGGGCGGTTGGATTCGTGCTTTTTGGGGGGAGTTTTGAGAGGAAAAAAACGAGAAAAAATCGGTTATTTTTGGAAAAAGTCGGATTGGCGGGGGATAAAGCGCGATTGATTTTGGCGGATTGGGTGGAAAAGCGGGTGATGCGAGGGGGAAGAATTTTGCGAATTTCGAGTGGGATTTTGCCAATGTGGGGGGTACGGTCGAGGTGGGAAAAGCGTGTGTTTTTTGTGTGTTAAGAGGAGAAAAACGTTGGGCGTAAGTCGGTGCGTGTGCGGAAATTTCGGCGGATACGGTTTTGCGGGGAAAGCGGCGGGAAGTTCGGATATTTTGAGGGAAAAATCTTTCTTTTTGGGGGTTCTGTACTTTAAACGGTACAGTGTGTGTTACAAAGGGAGTTTTATGGGACACTTGACGAGGTATAATGTGAGTGTGAAAAGAAAATAATCCGAAAAAAGGAGATTTTATTATGACAAAAGTTATTGACTCGAAAGAAATTGAAATTCGTTCGCAGAGTAAATCGGTTGGCGGGTTCGGAAAGTCTTTTTACGGAAGGGCGGTTGCTTCGGCGGCGGGGGCGGTTGTCTTTGCGAAAAAGGCTGTGAGATTTTTTGCGAGGGCGGCGGAGATTAAGAGAGAAATTTCGGCGGCGTTTGTTGAATTGAGCGAGGAGCTTGCCGAAAAAACCGCAAGAGAGGGGTTGTTCGGAGAGGACAGGGAAAAAGAGTGGGAGGAGTGGGAATGAGAGTGGCGGCGGAGAGTGGAATTGAATTTTTGTGTGGAACAGGGGTTTAGAGTTGAATAGGTTGTGAGTGGAATAGATTGTATAGTGAAACGGGACTGTGTAGTGGAATACGGTTGCGGAATAGGTTGCGGGGTAAAACGGATTGCAGAGTGGAATACGGTTATATAGTAGAATATGATTATAGGGCGGGAAAAGGTTGCAGATTAAGATTTGGTTGCGGGTAAAATGAATTGTAGTGTGGAATGGGTTGTGGAATGGAATACGGTTGCGGAGTGGATAGGATTATAATTAATGGGATTGAAGAAAAGGACGGTGTTGGTAAATAAATTGTGAAGAAGAGCGGCGGGGGTTGACAAAATCCGGTTGTTTATGATATAATCTAAAATGTTGTGCCGTTATTATCGTATTTTGGAATATACGTACTTAAAAGTATGGGCATTTGAAAGTACAAGCGTTTTGGAGGACAAGTATTTTTTGTATAAGTATTCGGAGCGCATTATATTTTGGAGGTAAAATGAGCGAAAAGAAAACGTCTTTTTTGGCAAAGCTTGCGCTTTTTGCGGCAACGGTTATTTGGGGAAGTACTTTTGTTCTTATGAAAGACACGGTTAGCGTTTTTCCGCCGAGTTGGCTGCTTTTTATTAGATTTACCACGGGGTGGGTGTTGCTTTCGCTGATATTCGCAAAAAAACTCAGGCTTATTAACAAGAGTTATATGCTTGGCGGCTCGGTTATTGGGTTATGTCTTTTTTTGGCGTATTTTACGCAGACCAACGGGCTTTCGGGAACTACGCCGGGAAAAAACGCTATGCTTACGGCGGGTTATTGCGTGTTGGTACCTTTTTTGATGTGGATTTTTAACGGTAAACGTCCCGATATTTTTAACATTGTTGCCGCTCTGTTGTGCGTTGCGGGTATTGGAATGGTTGCGCTGACTGCGGAAAACGAAACTTTCAGAATTGTTCCGGGGGACGCTCTTACGCTGGTTGGCGCGTTTTTTTATGCGGCGCACATTGTTGCGGTTTGGATTTTGGCGAGGGACAAAGACCCGGTTGTTGTGACGATTATTCAGTTCTTTTACTGTTCGGTTTTTTGCCTTATTGCGGCATTGGTTACCGGGGCGAAACTTGATTTTTCCGACGTGCCTGTTGACAATATTTTTATGTTGGTTTATTTGGCTGTTTTCGGAACGACTGCGGCTTTGCTTTTGCAAAACATCGGTCAGAAATATGTGCACCCTTCGGCGGCGTCCATTATACTTACTTTGGAATCGGTATTCGGAGTGGCGTTTTCGCTTGTGTTTTTTCCGGAAGAAAAAAAAGACCCCATTATTTTTGCGGGGTTTGCTTTGGTACTTGTTGCCGTTATTATATCCGAAACAAAACTTGATTTTTTACGAGGCGGAAAAGGAAAAGGCGAGCGGAAAAGTTGAGCTTTTGAATTATTAAATCGGTAAATCGGTAAATCAGTTAATCTGTGTATCGGTAAATCAATAAATCGGTGAATCGGCGATTTTGCGGAAAAATAATAAAAATAAAAATCGGAGTCTTTTTTGGTTAAGACTTCGATTTTTTGTGCGCCGTCGGAGTGTATTTTGGATATTATATGAAAAAGGGGAAAGCCTGCGCTTTCCCGTTCCTTTTTCGGTTTCTTTTAAGAAAGAGTTAGATTTTTTCCTTAACCTTGGCAGATTTGCCCACTCTGTCTCTTACGTAGTAGAGTTTGGCTCTTCTGACTTTACCTTCTCTTACGAGCTCGACCTTAACTACGTTGGGCGAGTGGAGAGGGAATGTTTTTTCGACGCCGCAACCGTATGCTACACGTCTTACTGTGAAAGATTCGGAAATGCCGCCGTTCTTTTTGGCGATTACCGTGCCTTCGAAAAGCTGGATTCTTTCGCGGGCGCCTTCTTTGATTCGGTTGTGTACTTTTACCGTATCGCCGATGTTGAAAGAAGGAACTTCGGATTTGATTTGCTCGCTTGCAAAAGCTTCAAGTGTATTCATGAAACTTACCTCCCATAACTGACATTCTTACGGAGCGTGGCAGAGGAATGCCGTGATATTGTTGCTGCGACTGCGCAGATAACATATGAATTATATCATATTATAATTAAAAATTCAAGTGGTTTTGCAAAAATTGATATTTTGTTTACAATTGTTTTGCGGGATTAATTTTTCTTCCATGTTTGCGGCAGCAATGTTAGGAGCAGTGGGAAAATTTCGAGGCGACCGAGGAGCATTGCGATTGCGAGCACGACGGTGGAAAAATCGTTATAGATTGAAAAGCTTGCGGCGGGGCCGACTTTGCCGAAGCCCGGACCGACGTTGTTCAGGCAGGTTGCCACGGCGGTTACGTTTGTTGTGAAGCCGAACGGTTGAAATGAAATTATGAGGAATACTGCCGCATAGCAAACTGCGAAAACCGAAAAATAGGTTGTTACGCTGTTGAGTGTGGCGTTATCGACGGTTTTGCCGTCCAAACGAACCGTTGTTACCGCTCGGGGGTGGAGCAGGCGTTTTATTTCGGAGCTTATTATTTTGAACATTAGGACTATTCGGGAAACTTTGAGTCCTCCGGCGGTGGAGCCGGCGCAACCGCCGACGAACATCAGCAAAAACAGAACCGTTTTGGAAAAATCGGGCCACAAATCGTAGTTTACGGTTGAAAAGCCGGTTGTGGTTATGATTGACGAAACCTGAAAAGCGGCGGTTCGCAGGCTTTCGGAAAATGAGCCGTATATATTGTATATATTTATGCAGACAGCCGAAACGGAAGCGGCGATTATTCCGAGATAGACGACAAGTTCGGTATTTTTGAACGCGGCGAGGGAGCGTTTTATTATAAAATAATAATAGAGATTGAAGTTTACTCCGAACAGTATCATAAATACGGTTATTACCCACTGCAGGTAGGGGGAATATCCGCCGACGCTGTCCGCTTTTATTCCGAATCCGCCCGTGCCCGCCGTGCCGAAAGCGTGCAGCAGGCTTTCGAAAAACGACATTCCGCCGAAAAGCAGAAAGGGAATCATTATTGCCGTCATTACGATGTAGATCAGATAGAGAATTTTTGCGGTATCTCCGGAGCGGGGAACGAGTTTCCCGAAAATGGGTCCGGGCATTTCGGCTCGCATTATATGTACGGAGCGGTCGGAAAGTCCGGGGAGTATTGCCATTACGAACACAAGAACGCCCATCCCGCCGATCCAATGCGTGAAGCTTCGCCAGAGGAGTGCGGATTTTTTGAGGGATTCGACGTTATCCAGAATGCTTGCGCCCGTTGTTGTGTAGCCGCTGACGGTTTCGAAAAATGCGTCGGCAAAGTTGGGGATTTCTCCGCTTATTACGAACGGTACCGCTCCGGTTAGGGACATGAGCAACCAGGCGGTTGCCACTATTGCGAAACCTTCTTTGGCGTAGAGCAAGTCGTTTTGCGGTTTGCACGCTTTGGAAACGGTTGCTCCGATTGCCGCGCAAAAAACGGCTGTTGTGAGAAAAGCGTTTAGGCAATTGTATTCTTTATAAATGAGCGCGCAGACGGTTGGTAACAGCATCAGCGCACCGTTGGCAATCATTATTTTGCCGAGATAGTTAAATACCAATTTACGATTCATTTTGTTTGGTGGATTTTTCCTTTCTTTACGCGTATATGAGATTTCGCAAACTGCGGTGCTTAGAAAAAAAGCTTGGCAAAAAACTTTCCTTTGAGGTGGGGATTTTTTGGGGGGATTGTGGAATTTTTTATTTCGGCGGTTAATTTTGAATTGTTAGCGGTTGCTGTTCGGTTAAAACGCAAAACCTGTACTTACTGCCGCAACAGCAAAAAATTCCATAACTTATATTAAAGTTTTTTGTCCAACTTTTTTTCAAAAAAAGTTGGTGAGGACAAGGGCGAACAGCCCTTGTCGCGGTTCGCAAACCGCGAAATACTTTTGCATATATGGGATTTTTTGCGGCGAGGCGGGGGATTATTTTTCTATTATATCGTGCAAATCCGAAAGTTTTGCGCCTTCGGCGATTATTATTACGCTGTCGTGCGGGAGAATTACGTCTTCGCCGCCGGGAATTATTGTTTTTCTGCCTCGAATTATGCCGCCTATCAGGGTATTTTTTTTGGTATTGAGTTCTTTTAGCGGAATGTTGCAATATTCAAAATCCGCACCTACGGCAAATTCGAGGGCTTCCGCTTTGCCGTCGCTGATTTTATACAGCGTTTCCACGTTGCTACCCATTGAATTTTCCAAGGCTCTTGCGTAGCGGGTATGGATATCCGAAACTATTTTTATTGGGGAAACGACGCTATCTATTCCCAACGTTTCGGCGATTGAAACAAGTTCGGGTTTATTTACCTTTGAAATGACTTTCGGGACGTTGTGGGACGCCGCCAAAAAAGCAAGGAGAATGTTTTCTTCGTCCATACCGGTGAGAGTTATGAAAGCGTCCGTGTTGCACATTCCCTCTTCGAGGAGAAGTTCGTGCTTTGCGCCGTCGCCGTGGATTACGGTTGCTTTGGGCAATAGGCTTGCGAATTTTTGGCAGACTTCTTCGTCCTGTTCGACAATTTTTACGGCGCATCCGTTTGAAAGGAGTTTTTTTGCAAGATAGAACGCTATTCGGCTTGCGCCTATTATCATTACGCTTTTTGCTTGCTTTTGAGTGAGTCCGAGCATACCGAAAAGCCGTTGGGCTTCCGCTTGCGGGGCTGTGATGGTGATTTTATCGCCGCTTTGCAGGACGAAATTACCGTTTGGAATGAATACTTCGTCGTTGCGTTGAACGGTGCAAACAAGAAACATTGCGTTGTAGGTTTTTCGTATTTCCGTAAGCTTCATACCGTCCAGCGGAGAATTCGGTTTTAGTTTGAGTTCTATCATTTCGAAACTGCGGCGGGAGAATGTTTCGATGTTGACCGCGCCGGGGAGGCGCAACATATTGTATATTTCTTCGGCGGCGAGCAAATCGGGGTTTAGCGACATGGAGAGTTCGAGTTGGTCTTTTAGAAAATTCAGATTTTTATCGTTGTATTCGGGGGTTCTGATTCTTGCTATGGTATGCTTGGCTCCGAGTTTTTTTGCAAGAAAGCAACTTAGCATATTGAGTTCGTCGGAGCCTGTTGCCGCCACGAAAAGTTCCGCTTCGGCGACGCCCGCTTCCGTTAGGGCTTCGCTGTCCGTTCCGTTGCCCACGACGCACATTGCGTCGTAGACGCCGGAAGTTTCGGCTATGCATTCGGCGTTGGAATCCATTGCCACTACGTTGTGCCCCTCGTTGAGAAGACTTTGCAAAACCGTTATGCCTATTTTTCCGCAACCGACTATGATTATTTTCATATATGATTATTGTGCCTTTCAAAATTTTTGTTGCGTATATTATACTACCAAAACTTGGTTTTTTCAATAGCTTTGCAAAAAAATTATTGCAGTTTTGGGCATTTTTTGCGTTTTTGCCGTTTGGCGGGGCGAAAAAACGTTGGTTAATTTTAAGTAATCGTAAAATTTTATTATTTTTCGGAAAAATTGCAAAAATAATTGCTTTTTTTTATATTTGGGTGTATAATAGTATTCGGAGAATTGTTGACGGCGTTTTGCCGCGGCGACAAAGGCAATTTGCTTGATTGCTTTGAGTACCTAAATTTGGAGTTTTTTATGCAGAAGAATATATTTTACGATTTGCCGGAAGACGTTTGCTTTGATTACAGAAGCGCGGACGGAATGAAACCGGAGCATTTTCATTTTCACAGTCATTATGAAATGTCATTGGTTTTGGGCGGTAATTTGACGATTATTAATACGGGAGATACCGTGAGGACGGACAAGCCTTGCGTTATTCTTCACAGTCCGAACACTTTTCATGC
>CAZJCI010000059.1:6308-11849 GCA_964544455.1 uncultured Oscillospiraceae bacterium | reverse complement strand
CCGAGGCAAAAGCGATAAGAGTATATTTCAAAACGCTTCCCAAAGTAATTTTTTCTTTTTCCCCGCACATATCCGTAAAAAAGCATTCGGAAAGCTTTTTTTCTCGGCAAAGCAAAAACACCGAGGCGGGAACGACAAACTGCGCCGCATAGGCAAAAACTTCCTGCGCATAATAAGATACCGAAAAAAACAGCGACGCCGCCTCGAACGCAAAATAAACGACGCAATAGGCAACATAGGAACACAACGCCAAAATGCACAAAAACGTAAACGACGCCCGCATTTCCCTTTTGCGCTCAAGTTTTAAAACCTGCTTTTCAAGATATTCTCCGTCGTTAAAATTATCATTATTCATATTCGGCTATACCTTTTTTGTTTTAAGCGCGTCTTCCACCTTGTTAATGGCGGCAAGCGCGGATTTATCCCTACGCATGGCGATATAAAGATACATGGTATCTATAAGCGCAAGCTGGGCAATTCTTGAAGAAAGCGCAAGAGTGCGGAACTGCGTTTCGTCGGAAGCGGTGTAAAGGCAGATGTCGGAATATTTTTCAATGGGGTTTTTGCCGTAATTGGAAACGGAAACAGTTTTTGCTCCGCAAGAGGACGCCACCTCCAAAGCTTCCAAAATATCTCTTGATTCGCCGGAATGTGAAATTGCAAGAACTGCGTCTTTTTCGCAAAGATGCGAAGCCAAAATAACTTGCATATGGTTATCGGCGGAAAACGTGCAGTCCACGCCCTCTCGCAAAAACTTGTGCGCCGCGTCCATCGCCACGGAAGCCGACGCCCCCAAGCCTATAACAAGAACTTTTCTTGCGTTGTGAATTATTTCCGCCGCGCGTTCAAGTTTTTCGGGCTCAAGAACTCTGGTTGTGTGCATAAAAGTTTCATCAATACCGCTTACCACTTTTCCGAAAATTTCGGCGCAAGTATCGCTTTTTTGCACCTTTTCGTGAATAATCTTGCTGTCGTTGGCGGTATCTCTTGCAACGGAAATCTTCATTTCCTGAAAACCGCCGTAGCCCAATCGGCGGGCGAACCTTGCAATTGTGGCTTCGCTTGCGCCGGTAAGCTCCGCAAGCTCTGTTATAGACCTTTCCGCAACCAAACTTGTGTTTTTCAAAATCCAATCCGCAACTCTTATTTCCGCATTTCCCATTTTGGGATATAGATTTTTTATTCTTAATTCGATTCCGGTTATGGGCGCATTCTTCTTGTTTTCTGACATTTTTCTTTCCTTCCTTTTCGTTATTTTCCGTTTCAGCCGCTCCGCCGTTTGCGGTCAGCGACAAAGGGGATTTCGCCGTCTGCGGACGGCGACAAGGGCTTTGCGCCCTTGACCTCACCCGCTTTTTGAAAAAAGCGGGACAAAAACTTTCATTTTTTGGGGGGAATGTTGTTTTGTTGTAGCGGTGAGGGCGGTTTTTGCTGTGGTTTTTGAATAAATTGCGGCAATAGGGGAAATAAGAGCAATTTTTGCCGTTCAACCGAACATCGGCTAACTCCCCAAACCTCCAACAAACCGCCCAAAGCAAAAATTTCCACACCCCCACAAAAAAGCCCCAACCCAAAAAGAAAGTTTTTGTCCAACTTTTTTCAAAAAGTTGGCGGTTCCCAAAGGCGGCACCTTTGGTCGCTACCCGCAGGTAGCGAAACTTCTTATGCGTAACGGCGATTCCGCAGTTTGCGAAATATCCCTTTGGGCGCATACGCCGCATTTTTTAAGTTATATAAACATAATACCACATTAAAACGCAAATTTCAAGCACTATTTTCATTTTTAAGGCTTAATTTGAAAAAAATTTTCAATTCGAATTTCGGCAAACTTCCGATATATTTGTTTTAGATACAAAAAAAGCCTTGATTTTTTTTCAATTTTGTGGTATAATATAGGGGTTATAAAAAAGCGCGTCGGCGAACCGTGCGCAAACCCGTAAAAGCGCATTGCGCAAAAACACGGTCGCTTCGCCGCAAATACATATTTTTCAACATAATTTTCGGAGCTTTTATGCAAAACGACGCACCGCTTGAAATAGAAAGAAAATTCCTCATAAAATTCCCCGATATTTCAAAACTTGCCTTAATACCGGGGTGCAAAATAACGCAAATAACGCAAACATATTTGCTGTGTCAAAACGGCTGTTTGCGAGTGCGAAAATCCGTTTGCGACGGCAAAACGGTTTTTAAAAGAACCCAAAAAACAAAAATTTCGGATATTACCCGCCTTGAAGACGAAAAGGAAATTTCCCAAGAAACCTATAACGAACTTCTTTTGTGCGCCGACGGAAAAAGAACCCCCGTTTTAAAAACCCGCTACGCTTTTCCGCATAACGACCGCATAATCGAAATAGACGTCTACCCCTTTTGGACCGACAGAGCGGTTGCGGAAATAGAACTGCAAGCCGAAAACGAAACTATCGATTTTCCGAACTTTTTGCAAATAATAAAAGAAGTTACCCACGACAACAGATATTCCAACAAATCTTTGGCAAAGCAAATCATAACCGAACCGCTTAATTTAAACGAGTGAAAAAATCGAAATAACCGAAATGGAAATATAAAAACAAAAAACTTAAAAAAATCACAAAAAGCGAATAAAAAATCGTTGAAAGGAATCAAAATATGAAAGAAATTTTAAAACTGTTCACAACCTTTTTCCGCATAGGACTTTTCACGTTCGGCGGCGGCTATGCAATGCTCCCGCTGATTCAACGCGAAGTCGTCGAAAAAAACGGCTGGGCAACCGAAGACGAAGTAATGGACTATTTTGCCGTCGGACAGTGCACCCCCGGCGTTATCGCCGTAAACGTCGCAACCTTCATCGGCTATAAGCGCAAAGGCATTGCGGGCGGAATTTTCGCAACGCTCGGCGTTGTCGCTCCGTCCATAGTAATAATTTCGATTATTGCGTCGTTTTTAAAGCATTTTTCCGAAAACGTTTACGTTCAGCACGCACTGGCGGGAATACGCCTTGCCGTTTGTTCGCTTGTAACGGTTTCGGTTGTAAAGCTGTTCAAAAAAGGCATTGTGGACGCCGTAACCGCAATAATCGCCGTTGCAATGTTTCTTTTAATGCGAATTTTAAACATATCCCCCGTTTTGGCGGTTGTTATTTCGGCTGTTACGGGAATTGTTTTCCGCTGTTTTGTTAAAAAAGATTCGCATAGCTCCCAACCCCAAAACAAAAAAGACTGACTGTCCGTCGGCGGTCAACGGATAAAACAAAAACGGTAACGGCAAACCTTACACCCAAAGCAACCCACCGCGGTTTGCGAATAAGAACCGTAAAAACCGCTACTTTTATTATGCAACGGAAAGGAAGTTGTTCTTATGAAAAACGTTATTAACATTGTAAATTTCATTCGAGGTTGCGATAACCGAGCAAAATTCAGCCTGACGGAACCGGTTGAAAAGCAGGTTGAACTTGCGGAAAAATATCCCGACTTGCCTATTACGTTTCTTTATCAATACGACGCGCTGATTCGCCCGGAATTTGCGGAACTTACAAAAAACTGCAAAGCCCAAACCGAAATAGGTATTTGGATTGAAATGTCCAAACCGCTGATTGAAG
The DNA here is from genome assembly GCA_964544455.1 of uncultured Oscillospiraceae bacterium. Classification (GTDB taxonomy): domain Bacteria; phylum Bacillota; class Clostridia; order Oscillospirales; family CAG-382; genus SIG622. The sequence continues at coordinate 8,275 of CAZJCI010000059.1, read as the reverse complement.
CCGCCGGACTTAAATGGCGAGGCAGAGAAGGTTTGGAATGGGACTGGCTTGCCGGCGTGGATATGACCGTCGGATATACCGTTGACCAACGCAAAAAAATTATCGACGAAATTATGCGTCTGTTCTTCGAAATTTACGGATATTATCCGAAAACCGCAGGCAGCTGGGTTTTGGACGCGCCGTCCGTGCAATATATGCAAGAAAAATATAATATCGATGCAGCGCTGATTTGCAGAGAGCAATGGGGCACCGACGGATATTCTCTTTGGGGCGGATATTACAGCGGCGGATATTATCCGTGCCGCAACAACATTCTTTGCCCCGCGCAAAGCGCAAACGAACAAATCGGCGTACCGGTATTCCGTATGCTGGGTTGCGATCCCATAGGGCAATATATGAGCGGCGTCGGCAAAAAAAGTCAGGCGGTCGAAACAATGGAACCCGTTTGCGGTTGTTCCGGCGACAATCCCGATTGGGTAAGGTGGTTTTTAAAAGAAACCTTTAAAAATACCAATCACGGCGTTAATTATTGCCAAGTCGGTCAGGAAAACTCTTTCGGTTGGGAACGTATGAAGCACGGATACACCGAGCAAATGAAAATTTTCGAAGAAAAACGCCAAGCCGGCGAAATTGAGTTTCAAACCGTTTCCGAAACCGGCAAAAGGTTCAAAGCGCAATATGCGCAAACGCCGTGTACCACGGCAGACGCTCACAAGGAAACCGAAAGCGCGGTTTGGTATAACAGTAAAAACTACCGCAGCGGTATCTATTTAAAAGACGGTTTGCCGTTGCTCCGAGATATTCAAATATTCAACGAAAATTATAAGGAACGCTATTTTGATACAGTGGCTGCGGGCAACGAGTGTTTTCTCGATAATTTGCCGCTTAGCGATACGTTTAAGTGGAGCACTACCGAAAAAATCGGCGGCGGCTATTTCACCAAGAACGGCAAAACAGCAGTTGCAACCTGCGATTTTTCCGCACTGCATTCCGAAAACAACACTCTTTGCGTCGATATTCCCACCAAGGACGGCAACATTCGCCTTACCTACCGTGAAAACGGCATGATAATAGAATTTCCCGCCGACGGATACTGTTTGGATATGATAACATATAACTCGCCCACTCCCGTAAAAGCTTTTTCGGACGGCAAAATCCGTTGCGCCCACGAAGGCTTTAACTACGAAATAACCTTAAACAACGCCGTTTGCGAAATCACCCCAAACGGATATAAACTCATTCCCGACGGCACAAAACTTGAATTGCTTTTTTAACTTAACAAACTTCTGAAAGGAAACAAAAATGAGCGTAATTACGGAATTTCTTCTTTTAATGTTCGAATTTTTTAAAACCGGGCTTTTCGCAATAGGCGGAGGACTTGCAACAATTCCTTTTCTAAAGCAAATAGCCGAAAAATACGATTGGTTCACCGTGCCGGAACTTACCGATATGATCGCCGTTTCCGAATCCACCCCCGGACCAATCGGCGTAAATATGGCAACATATGCCGGCTTTAATATGGGAAGCTCCGTTACAAACGGATTTTGGAGTGTCCTTACCGGCGTTTTGGGCGGCATTGCCGCAACGCTTTCGCTTGTTGCTCCATCGATTATAGTAATTATAATAGTTGCCAAATTTTTGGAAAAGTTCAAAAGCAACAAACTTGTGGACGACGCGTTTTACGGCATACGTCCGTGTTCCGCCGCATTAATCGCAACGGCAATGTTGGACGTTCTTTTGCTTTCCGTTTTTTCTTCGCAAACAAACGCCGTAAAGCTTTTCGGCGCGCTTACGCTTAATCTCCCGCAGTCCGTCAATTTTGCGGCTCTCATATTTTTTGCGGTTATGATACCGTTCGCCGCAAAGTTCAAAAAGGTTCACCCCATTGTGTTTATCGCTGTCGGCGCGGTTGTGGGCATAGTTCTCAAGCTTTAAACGGGTTGTACATAGCAAAAACGGAACGTTTT
>CAZJCI010000059.1:0-6208 GCA_964544455.1 uncultured Oscillospiraceae bacterium | reverse complement strand
TGGGCATAGTTCTCAAGCTTTAAACGGGTTGTACATAGCAAAAACGGAACGTTTTTAACAGAGCGTTTTTTACAAATCGGGTTAAAAATCGGTTTGACAAACGCTTTCCGTTTTATCCCAACAGCCCCGCAATGCTTTTCGGCTTGCTTTCGCTTAATCTCCCGCAGTCCGTCAATTTTGCGGCTCTCATTTTTTGCGGTTATGATACCGTTCGCCGCAAAGTTCAAAAAGGTTCACCTATTGTGTTTATCACGCTCGGCGCATAATTTTTAGCTAAAAAATACATAATATAAAAACGAAAGGACATTCAAAATGAAATATGCAGTTGTAATCGGCGACGGTATGAGCGATTACCGCCACGAAGCTCTTGGAAACAAAACTCCGCTTGAAGTTGCCAAAAAGCCATATATGGATATGATGGCAAAAAAAGGCGTTATAGGCTTTTCGCACAACGTGCCCATGGATATGGTGCCGGAAAGCGATACGGCAAACCTTGCGGTTTTGGGGTATGATCCCAAAATATATTCCAAAGGACGTTCGCCGCTGGAAGCCGTGAGTATGGGCATAGATATGAAAAGCGACGAAACCGCGTTCAGAATAAACACGGTTACTCTTTCGGAAGGCGACGTTTATGAAGAACTCACCATTTTGGATCACAGCGCCGACGAAATTTCCACCGAAGAATCAAGGCAACTCATAGAAACTCTTCAGCGTGAAATGGGCGACGAACTGCGCACATACTATACCGGAGTCAGCTACCGTCACTGTCTTATTTGGAAAAACGCCCCCAAAACAATTAACTTTAACAGACCGCACGATATTTTGGGAAGCGTAATAGGCGAATATCTTCCATCGGGTGCGGACGGCGCGCCGTATTATGAAATTATGAAAAAAAGCTGGGAAATATTGCGCAACCACCCGGTAAACGTTCAAAGAAAGCAAAAAGGGCTTAATCCCGCAAACTCGCTTTGGATTTGGAGCCCGGGCAAAAAGCCGTTTTTAACGTCGTTCGAAGAGCGTTTCGGACTTAAAGGAACGGTTATTTCCGCCGTAGACCTTATTAAGGGCATAGGGCTTTGCGCAGGTATGAAAGTTCCGGACATTCCCGGCGCAACGGGAAATATACATACCAACTACGAGGGCAAGGCGCAAGCCGCAATTGACGCTTTTAAAAACGGCGACGATTTTGTATATATCCACGTGGAAGCTCCCGACGAATGCGGACACAGAGCCGAAATTGAAAACAAGGTTCTTTCCGTTGAATATCTTGATTCAAGAATTATAAAGCCGGTATACGATTATTTGGAAAGCGCCGGGGAAGATTTTAAATTTTTCTTTTTGCCCGACCACCCCACCCCACTTGAGAAAAGAACTCATTCGCTTGACGCCGTACCTTTTGTTATGTATACTCACGGCAAGGACGAAAACAGCGGCGCTTTGGCATACGATGAATTTTTCGGTCACGGAAAAGACGGTTGTGTGAAAGCGGAATTCTATTCCAAGGGTTGGGATATGATGGACAGATTCATAGGAAAATAAGCCGAATTTTCTTACCGAATTCTTACATGATTCTTACCGATACGGTAAAATTTGCAAAAAAACAACGCCGAAAAGTGCATTTTTCGGCGTTTATTTGACGTTTATTTTAAGAAAAAATGAGAAAAAAGCGGTTATCCGAACGTTATTTTTCGAAAAAAAACGCATTAAAACCAGATTTTACATTTCTCTTCTGCCCTCAATCGCTTTGAAAAGGGTGAATTCGTCGGCATATTCAAGGTCGCCGCCAACGGGGATTCCGTAGGCAAGACGGGTTGTTTTTACGCCGAGCGGTTTGGCAAGGCGGGAAATATACATTGCCGTGGCGTCGCCTTCAACCGTGGGATTTGTTGCAAGAATAAGCTCTATTTCTTCGTTGGGAGCCTGTTTTTGAAGCGTTGCTATTCGCTCCATAAGCTCTTTTACCGTAATATCGTCGGGACCTATGCCGTTAAGCGGCGATATTATTCCGTGAAGCACGTGGAACGAGCCCGTATATTCGTGTATGCGTTCCACGGCGGCAACGTCTCTTGGGTCTTCAAGAACGCATATTTGACGTTGATTTCTTTGGGAATCGGAGCAAACCGAGCATACTTCGCTGTCGCAAACGTTTTGGCATATTTTGCAACGGCGGGCGGAAGCTTTTGCCGTTATTAGGGCGTCCGCAAAGGCTTTTACATCGGCTTCCGACATATTCAATATATGAAAAGCTATTCGGTATGCGGATTTTCTGCCTATTCCCGGCAGATTGCGGAATTTTTCCGCAAGGTTTTCCAGCGACGGTACGTATTCTCCTTTGCCGGGCATGGATTAAAACAGTCCGGGCATGGAGATGTTGCCGGTTATTTTGTTCATGGCTTCGCCGTTGGTATCCTCCACGGTTTTTATTGCCTCGTTTATTGCGGCAAGGAGGGTATCTTCCAAAGTTTCGACGTCGTCGGGATCGACAATTTCGGGGGATAGTTTTATGGAAACAATCTCTTTTTTGCCGTTGATTTTTACGTTTACGGCTCCGCCGCCTGCGGCTACATCGTATTCTTTGGCGTTAAGTTCTTCCTGAAGAGCTTCCATATCCGCCTGCATTTTTTGAGCCTGCTTTATCATGGACTGCATATTTTGCGCCCCGCCTCCGACGCCTTTTGGTAATCTTGCTTTCATTTTTTAATATCCTTTCATATACAATTATTGATTTTTTGCGTATTTCTTATATTATATCACAAAATTATAAAAAATGCAATAGTCGTTTTGAATTTTTGCGCATAAAATATATTTCGCCGTTTGCGAACGGCGTGGAGTGTTTCGCCGTCTGCGGACGGCGACAAGGGCTTTGCGCCCATGTCGTGCCACGCCGGGCGCAAAATTTCATTATGCCATACAGACGGAGGTTTCGCTGTCTGCGGACAGCGACAAGGGCATCGCGCCCTTGAACTGCGCCAACTTTTTGAAAAAAGTTGGACAAAAACTTTCCTTTTTGGGGGGGGAGTTTTTTGTGTGGCGGTAATAAGGGCTGTTATTTGTTGCGGCTTTTGTTGTGGTTTTTGCATTTTCCGAAAGAAGGTTCTTTTGCGGAGGTTTCGCCGTCTGCGGGCGGCGACAAGGGCTTTGCGCCCTTGACCTCACCAACTTTTTTGAAAAAAAGTTTGACAAAAAACTTTCCTTTTTGGGGTGGGGAGTTTTTGGGGTACGGGGATTTTTTTGTGGGCGGATTTTTTTGGGGGCGGTGATAATGGCGGTTTTTGTTGTGTTTTTTGCATTTTCCGAAAGAAAGTTCTTTTGCGGAGTGTTTCGCCGTCTGCGGACGGCGACAAGGGCTTCGCGCCCTTGACCTCACCAACTTTAAAGCACCGACATACGGTGCTTAGAAAAAAGTTGGACAAAAATTTTCCTTTGGGTTTTGTATCGGTTTTGTACCGTGTTTGCCGAGAATTTATTGACTTATCCTCCTATAATATCCCCCATAAGCGGCTCGGTTTTTCCGCTTGCTTCACTTATTTCAGAGTCAGAATCGGAAATATTCGCATCTGAAATATTCTCGGAGGATTCTAACGAATTTTCGCCCGTATTTTCACCCGAATTTTCACCCGAATTTTCACCCGAATTATCGGCGGATAAATTCGAGTCGGCCGGCGGAGCGTCGGTTTCAGCCGTGGCAAAATCCTCGGGATATATTTTTGAAAAATAACAGTCGAATATTTCCTTTGCAATTTGAGCCGCGTTTTTGGATAGATTGCCGTGCTCAAGTATAACCGTAACGACAATTTCGGGATTGTCGTAAGGCGCGAAACCGACAAAAATTGCGTTGTCCGAGCCGTTGGATACCTGTGCCGTACCCGTTTTTCCGCCTACGGGATATTTGTATCCCACAAAAGTTGAAGACGCCGTTCCGTCGTCCACAACCCTATGCATTGCCTGCTTCAGCGTTTCCACCGTTTCCGTCGGAATCGTCGTTTCCGAAAGCGTTTCCGGCGTATACGCTTCTATTACTTCGCCGGTGGCATAATCCCTTGCGCTGTCGAAAAGATGCGCCTTATAGCGTGTGCCTCCGTTTAAAAACGTGCATATATAGGAACATATTTGTATCGGCGTGAAAAGATGCTGCTGTCCGATTGCCGCCTGAAGAACGTAACCCGGATTCCAGCCCAGCCCGTTTGCTTCCATATATTGCGGACTTATCATAATTCCCGAAGATTCGCCGATTTCAATTCCCGTCTTTACGCCCAAGCCGAGCGACTTTGCATAGCTGTTTATTTTTTCGATGCCGAGCCGCTTGCCCATTTCGAAAAAGTAATAGTTGCAGGAGTTTTGAATTGCCGCAACAACGTTTTGATAACCGTGCGTTGTGCCTTTTGAATCGTAAATCCAGCAGTGCGGCTTATACGTCGGGTGAAAATCGTATTCGCCTTTATCGTAGATAAGTTCCGAAAATGTTGTAACGCCGTAATGGAGAGCCGCCGCCGCCGTGGCGATTTTAAAGGTGGAACCCGGCTCGTATATACCGCTTGTCGCTCGGTTAAGCAAAGGCGTATTTTTTTCGTCGGTGCTTAAATCGGCAATATCGTCGCCGTATGTGTTAAGACTGTATGTCGGATAAGACGCCAAAACCCTGACCGCGCCGTCCCGTGGGTCCATAACCACAACCGCGCCCGCGTTTGCGTCTTCGCCGTTGTTCTTTTTTTGCGAATTTCGCCCGTTTTGCGCCTGGGCGGTTATAACACGTTCCAATGCGGATTCGGCGACGGCTTGCATTTCGGAATCAATGGTAAGTCTGACGGTATATCCCGGTTTTGCTTCTTTTGTTATTTCTTCGCCGATAATTTCGTTGCCGTCCCTACTGTATGTAATTCTTTTTTCGCCGTTAATTCCTCGCAAATATTCTTCGAAAGCATATTCCGCGCCGTCTTTTCCCACTTTTTCGTCGAGCGAATAGCCTTTTTCGGTATAATAATCCTTATCTTCGGCAAAAATGTTGCCGATTCTGCCCAAAATGTGCGACGCAAGACGGTCTATGTTATAATAACGTTGAGTTTCGACGGAAATTTCAAGTCCCGGAAAATTGTGCAAAGAATCGGAAAGTTTGTTTACGGCTTCCTGCGAAACTTCCGAAACAATAACGCACGGCTTGTTGGTGGAATATGCGTTCACGTCCAATGTGAACCGTAACCCGATAATTTTTCGCTTTTCTTCGTCGGTGAAGCCGCCGTCGTTTTCGTTCAGACCGTAATAATAAGAAAGATTTTCAAAAAGAGAGGAACCGTTTTCCGTAAGTTTTTCTTCCGAAAGCCCTCTGTATTTGGCATAGTTCCTAACATATTTTTGCTTTTCGCCGTTTTGAAAAAAATCGTCGTCCAAAGTATAGGGAAAAACGTTTGAAACGGGCAAAATGTCGGTATAGGCGACGCCGTTTTTATCAAAAAAATTTGTAAGTTGCAAAATAACGCTGTTTTCGCTTCCCGATGGGAGCTTTTTTTTATCCAAGGTTATACTGTTTTTTATTATATTGGAAGCGAGCGTTACGCCGTTTACATCGGCGATTTCGCCTCTGACCGTAACTATTTCTTCCGTTACCGAATCGGCGGAGGAAACGCCCGAGGTATAAGCTTCCTTTGACGCAAACTGCAAATTGACAAGTCTGCCGATAAAAATAACGCAAGCGGCAATAAAAACCGAAAGCAGTAAATTTATTCTGAAAGACGGCGGTTTTATGCCGCCGAAATTTCTTGTTTTCAATCGCATTGCTTTTTTCCTTTCAAAAATCATCGCTCGTTAAAAGCGTATATGGAAATGTAAAACCGAAAAAACGCAGTTGAAAATTCGGTTGAAATTTTATGCGGGCAGAGTTGGCAAGCCAAAAACGCCGAACTGCAACTTATTGCGCAAATTTGCCGAGCCGAGAGCCGCCGCAGGATAGAATAAGATAAGATAAGATAAGATAGGATAGTTTAGTTTAGTTTAAACGGCTTAAAAAAGCGACGGCTTTGCCGAGGATTTTAACGTTTTCCAACTCTTCGCCCTCAAAAACGAGGGGTTCGTAATCGGGGTTTTCGGGATTTAGCAACAGTTTTTGCTTTTCGGGATAATAGTAAACTCGCTTTAAAGTGGCTTCGTCGCCGATGAGAACCGCCGCAATTTGTCCGTTTTCGACGGTTGAACAGCTTTTGATAAAAACCGTATC
>CAZJCI010000058.1:0-11921 GCA_964544455.1 uncultured Oscillospiraceae bacterium | reverse complement strand
ATCAAATAATCGGCAAGTTCGGTTATTGTATAACCTATGCTTTTGCCCGAGCGGCGACCGTCTATGCACACGAATACGATTGTTCCGTCTTCTTTAATCCCTGCGGCGGTGCGGGGATTTCGGAATTTATAGATGCTGTCGTTTGTTTGTGCGACATAACTTCCGTTTTCCAAAATAATCGAACCTGCGCCGAATATGTTTTCACATTCTGTAAAAGTACTGTTGCATGAGGTGGAAAGAACAAATTCATCGCCTATGGCAATATCCGCAGCAAGATAACCGAACTGTTCTTGCGGAATACAGGCAACATAGCTTCCTTGCGGAATTTCCGTGTTGGTTGCGTCGGTTCGAATTTCGGTTACGACAACGTTAATATCTTCGCCCAAAATCAGCGGAGCGGCGTTGAAAACATATGAAGAAAAATCGTATTGAACCGATTCGCTTTGCGCAGAGATATTGTTTTCCGTTTGAATTTCTTCCGATTCTTCCGATATTTCGGTAATATTGTTTGCTTTATCCGACGGATTTTCGGTTGTGGCGATATTATTGTTATCGTTTGAATTTTGCGTTTTTTGAAACGGCGTTAAAACAACTTCTATTGTTTTTTGGGTTGATTTTGTGGTTTTTGCGAATTTATCCGTTACCAAATATATTCCCCAAATTCCGGGAGTTTTATTGATATGTATGATATTGAGCTCCGTATTTTTCTTGTTTGAATAAAGCTTTGCGGTTATTTGCGGATAACCGACAGTGGCTTTTCCGTTTTTATCTATTCCCAATGCGGCTCTGTTATCGCATGAGGAAATTATTTCGCCGTTTTTAATGAGGCAGGAAAGCGGTACGCCGGTGTTTGTTATGAAAAAATCGGTATTGATGCCTCCGACAACACGCCCGCTGCCGTCGTGGGTTGAAATTAGTTTGCCGACGGAATTGAAACCGTATATATATTCTCCGTATGCGGGAAGAATTTTTGTTTGGCTGTTCGGGACGTATTCGAAGGAATATATTTCTTGACGTATTCCGTCGCACATTTCGACGGAGGACGAATATGTTAATCCGGGAGCAATGCTGTGTTGCGTTTTTTGAAGCGTGATGTTTTTTTCGGCGTTGAAAGCCCCGTTTACAGTCGTTCCGAGCGTCATTGAAAGGCTTAAAACCAAGGAAAGCATTTTTTTGAATTTCATTTTATGTACCTTCTTTTTATGACAATACAAACAGTATATCACAAGATGGGGTGAATTTCAAATGTAAAAAATGATAATACTGTCTTTTTTTTGTAATAATTTAATGACCGACCACTTTACAAATGTCGAAAAATGTAGTAGAATATAATAAAAAACATTTGAGAGGCTGAAATGGGTTTTAATGAAATTTTTGAAGTTCGGGAAGATTTGTGGACTTATTTGAGTAAAACGGAGAAAAAAATTGTTATGTACGGTACCGGAAACGGTGCGGATAAAATTATTGACGTTTTTGTTTTGAAAAATATTCCGCTTTACGGCATATTCGCAAGCGACGATTTTGTAAGAGGACAAAATTTTAGGGGATATTCGGTGAAAAAATATTCGGATTTTTGCGCCGAGCTTTCGGATTTTATTGTTGTTGTTTCTTTTGCCACGCAACGAGAAGAAGTTTTGAAAAATATATATTCAATAAACAAGGAGCGGGAGCTTTATGCGCCTGATGTGCCTGTGTTTGGAAACGGACTGTTTGATTTGGAATTTTTTAATCGGAACGCCGAAAAATTCCATTCGGTTTATAATATGCTTTCGGACGAACTTTCAAAAAAAACGTTTATTAATACGATTATTTTTAAGCTTACGGGGAAAATTGACTTTTTAACTCGGTGCGAAACATCGAAAGAGGAAATTATTTCGGTTATGCGCTTGAATGAGGGGAATTTGAACTATATTGATATTGGGGCGTATAACGGCGATACGGTTGAAGAATATGTTGAAAGGTTTGGAAACAATATGAAAATTTTTGCTTTTGAGCCTGACAAAAAAAATTACGGAAAAATGCTGGAACGTTTCGAAAAGAAAAATATTGATTGCGTTGCTTATAACCGTGCGGCTTGGGACGCCGACGAAATTCTTAAATTCTATTCTCGTTCGGGAAGAGCCGGGTCGGCGGAAAAAGGGATTCGATCCGAAAAGTTTAGTGAAGTTATGGCGGTACGAGTTGACGAAACGGACGAAATAGCCCATGAAAAAATAGGTTTTGTTAAAATTGACGCGGAGGGCTCGGATTTAAAGGTTATTGGGGGACTTTCGAAAATTATTCGGCACAGCAAACCCTGCGTTAAGGTTGCGGCGTATCACAGAAACGAAGACTATTTTTGTATTCCGCAAGCGGTTGCGGAAATTAATGAAAATTTTAGGCTTTATATGCGTCACTTACGCTATGTGCCGGCGTGGGATACCGATTTTATTTTTGTTTTCTTTTAAAAATATACAAAACCATATAGATTTATCCACTTATTCGGAAGTATAATTAATAATGTATGTTAATAACTATTTTGATTTGGAAAGGAATTTTTTATGAAAATTACGGTTTTGGGAACAGGTAATATGGCTTGCGCAATTATAGGCGCGGTTTCTTCTTCAAAAAAAATGATGCCAGACATTTTTTGCGCTTACGACAAAAACGAAGAGCAGTTGAAAAAAGCGAAAATTCTTGGCGCAAAAACTTCCGCAAAGCTTTCCGAGGCTTTGTGTGGCGCAGATTTTGTTTTACTTTCCGTTAAGCCGCAGGATTTGGAAAACTTGATATGTGAAATTAAAGAAAACTGTTGCGATTATGCCGACAAAAAATATATAACCATTTGTGCGGGAATTTCCACCGAATATTTATGCCGACTGCTTGGGTGCGACATTCCGGTAATCAGAGTTATGCCTAATGCGCCCATGATGATTGGTGCCGGCGCAACGGCAATATCCAGAAACAAACTTGTGACGGATAGGGATTATTCCAAAATTTGCGGAATATTTTCTTTTGGCGGCGAGGTGGCTTCGATTCCCGAAAATCAAATGAACTCAATTATTTCCGTTAATTCTTCGAGTCCCGCTTATTTTTATGAATTTGCGAGAATTATGATTGAATATGCAAAATCGCAAGGGATTGATGAAAAAGTTGCTCGTTTGCTTACGCAAAACGCAATGTACGGAGCGGCAAAAACTCTTATTTCTTCCGATAAAACTCCGACGGAACTTATTTCCGTTGTTAAATCCAAAAAGGGTACAACCGAAGCCGCACTTGACAGTTTGAGCGACAACGAATTTGAAAAAATAATTTTTGAGGCAATGGACGCTTGTACAAAAAGAGCGGCTGAGCTTGGAAAATAAGGAGGTTTTTATGAAAAACAAAAAAAAATTCAAGTTATTCGATATGAACGCTCCCGGCAAGGGCATAAGCAAAGCTCAGGTTGAAAAAGAAGACAAAACCGACTTTTTCGGTTTTGTCAGAATATTGAAAAACAGATTTTGGAATATTTCTTCGTTGAATATTTTATATATTTTTATGAATTTTCCGATTTTTTTTGGTTTGATTGCATTGGCGGGGGTATTTAACGCTCAAACTACCGTGCCGTCTTCCCCTTTCTATCCTGTTTTATACGGAATTGCCCAATACGGTGAAACTCCGTATGTCAGTGCGTTGCTTTCCGTATTCGGAGAAAATTCTCAATGGTCGGTTACTACCGACATTACGCGAATTTTCGGTTATTTGACTTTACTGTTGATTTTTACCAATGGGATTTCCAATGCGGGAGCAAGCTATGTTGTTAGATGTTTGGTGAAATGCGAACCGGTGTTTATGCTTTCCGACTTTTTTTCGGCAATAAAGAAGAATTTTAAGCAAGCTTTTGTTCTTGGAATTATCGACTGCTTTTTTATTTTTGCGTTTGCATTCGGCATAATGGCTTATTATATTAATGCGGGAACTTATATGCTTTCCGTTATGCTTTTTGCCGAAATTCTTCTTGCGATTATTTATTTGACAATGCGGTTTTATATGTATTTACTGCTTGTTACGTTTGATTTGAGCATATTTAAGATATTGAAGAACTCTTTTATATTTTCGATTGTGGGATTTAAAAGAAATATTTTTGCCTGGATTGGAATAATTGTTGTTGCTGTGGTAAGCTTTTATTTGCTGTTTGCAATACCTATGTTCGGAATAATCTTGCCGTTTTTAATAACAATTGCGCTTACAATGTTTATGTGCGGATTTGTAGCATATCCGATTATCAAGCAATATATGATTGACCCTTATTACGAAAAGAACAGCGATAAGAATTTGAGCGAGGCTGAAGAACCCGTATTTAGGGACAGAGGCTGAAATTAGTTGTTTTTGCCGTCAGAGTTGCTGTTTTCTTCTTCGGTTACGGAATTTTCCGCAACGGAACGTTTTGCTTTTGAAGGCATAACGTTGCCGAGAGGATTTGAAAGTACGGCGTTTTTTATTTGACCGTCGTTTACATGAGTATATATTTCCGTTGTTGAAAGGCTTTCGTGACCGAGAATATCTTTTAATATTCGGACGTCGGTATGACCGTGCTGATACATCAGCGTTGCGGCGGTATGTCGCAATTTGTGAACAGACATACCGGGGCGATCCAATCCCGCTTCTCGCAAATATTTATATATGAGCCACTGAACCGTTTGCGGACTTATTCTGTTTCTGTTTCTCGAAATAAAAAGCGCGTTTTCGGCTTCGGGACGAGGATTTTTAGTGCGAACTTCAAGATAGGCTTTTATTGAAGCCGTGCAAGAGTCGTTGAGATACAGCATACGCTCTTTGTTTCCTTTGCCGATAACTCGCAACGTTTCAAAATTTCTGTCGATGTCTTTTAAATTTATTCCGACAAGTTCCGAAACTCGTAAACCCAAGTTTAGGAACAAAGTGACAATGGCAAAGTCCCTTTCGTAATTTGTGCCGCTTACGGAGTTTAAGAGTTCTTTGGATTCTTGAATATCCAAATACTTTGGCAATCGTTTGGGGCGTTTGGCACCTTCGACATATTCGGTTGGGTCTTTTTCAATTAATTTTTCGGTTTTTGAAAGATATTTATATAATGAACGCAATGCGGAAAGTTTGCGGTTTCTTGCGGAAACGTCGTTGTTTTTTTGCGACGCACAGTATGACAAAAATTCAACAACATCTCTTGCTGTTACCGAAAACACAAGTTCGTCGTCCACATCTTTAAAACCTATGTCCCCGGGGAAAACTTCGCGATATTTTGGAGCGTTGTTCTTTTTGAGCATAAATCTGAAAAATGAGCGCAAGTCGTGATAATATTGAAAAACTGTATTTTTGCTCCGCCCTTTTGTTACAAGCATATAATCCAAAAACAAACGTACCGATTTAGGTGCGTCATCAAAATTCATATTTTGCATAAATTCACCGCCAATTATATAAAATTATAATTTTATTACTAATTCAATTATACACCTAAAAAATCATTTTGTCAACGGTAAATATAAAAATTGGAAAGGAACGTAATTATGAAAAAAATACTTAACGAAAAAGGCAGTCTTATTGCAAGAAGCATTGTTTTTCAAATAGCAATGTCGATGTTCGGAATTATGATATGTCTTGCAACGGGAAAAATGGGCGATAGCGTAGTACTTTTAAGCGGAATATTTTCGATTCTTTTTTATTTTGCGCTCGTAGGCGCGACGTATAACGAAGAAGGATTGAAAGATAAATTGAAATTTGAGCGTAACCGCGAAAAATTCGATTATTTTTACGGTTTGAAATGCGCGGCTGTTTCATATATTCCAAGTTTGTTTATTACGGCTGTTTATTCTTTTTTACGAGTTTTGAAAGTTGCGGAATCATTTACGTACATTTTGAATATGCTGATACGCTCTTTTGTTTCGGCTATGTATTTGGGGCTTGATATGTTCTTGTTTTCCGGAGTTGACGGAAACGGAAATACTGTTTATAATCAGTTCAGCATAAACGGTTTTTCTTTTATTATATATCAAATTATTTCTATTTTCGTTTGCGGTTTGTTTTATTATGTGGGAATGAAGGGAATAAATCTTGTGAAGAAAAAGAACGACGAAAGATAAATTTTTGATATAACCGTAAATATTTTTATATATCGCCGAATAAAATTTAAAAAGGCGGTGATATAATGAAAATGAAATTAAAAACTGTTAAAAGCGGTTCGGCAGCAGGAATTTTTGTTTTTACGGTTACGTTTCTTGCCGTTGCGTTCGGAATGGCATATTTTTCCGGTTCATTCAACGCAAGGCAAGCCGCAAATATAAAAAAAGAAGCCGACGCAGAATATGTTATAGTTATCGATGCCGGGCACGGCGGCGAGGACGGAGGTGCTGTTGGACAAGGCGGTTTTGCGGAAAAAGACATTAATTTGGAAATTAGCAAGCGTTTGGCGGAACTTTTGGAGCTTTCCGATGTAAAATGCGTTATGACAAGAAACTCCGATGTTATGTTGGAATCCAAAAAAACGGCTTTGTCAAACAAAAAACGTTCAGATTTGACCGCTCGTGTGGAAACGGCTTTGGAATATGAAAACCCGATTTTTGTTAGTATACATCAAAACAAATTTCCAAGCAGTAAATACAGCGGGTTGCAAGTTTTTTATTCCAAAAATAACGTGCAAAGTAAAACGCTTGCGGAAATTATACGCAAAAACAACGTTTTGCTTTTGGATAAATTTAACAAGCGTGAAACAAAACCCGCAGGAAGAGAAATATTTGTGCTGGACTCGCTTGAAGTTCCCGCCGTTTTGGTTGAATGTGGTTTTTTGTCAAACGCTACCGAAGAAGCAAAACTTACAACGCCGGAATATCAAAAAAAACTTGCGTTTATGATTTACGTTTCCGTTATGGAATTTTTGGAAAATACCGATAAACAGATTATCTATAAATAGATTTTAACGGAGTTTAAAATATGAAAATTAAAACTGAGTACGTTTGCCGAGAATGTGGGCACAAAACTTCAAAATGGTACGGTAAATGCCCGAATTGCGGCGAATGGAATTGTATGGACGAAACGGAAGCCGAACAGGAAATAAAAAAAAGTTCGTTTTCCGCAAAATCAAAAGTAAGCGTTTTACCTCGCACAGAGCGAAAATCTTTTCCCATAAGCAAAATTTGTCTTCCGGAGCAGGTCAGAACAAAAACCGGCATAAGCGAATTCGACAGAGTTTTGGGCGGCGGCATTGTTAACGGTTCGGTTGTTCTTATAAGCGGAGAGCCCGGAATAGGAAAATCGACGTTGCTTTTACAGGTTTGCGGCTGTTTGGGAAACGAAAATAGCCTGCTTTATGTATCGGGAGAAGAATCGCAAAGTCAAATTAAACTACGTGCGCAAAGATTGGGCATTGTTTCCGAAAACGTTCTTGTTTATTCGGAAACGGAGCTTACGGATATTGTTTCGGAAATTGAATTGATAAATCCCAATATTGTTATTATCGATTCAATACAAACAATGTATGATTCCGCTTCTTCGTCGGTTCAAGGTTCGATAACTCAGGTAAAACTTTGCGCAAACGAGCTTATCAGAATTGCAAAAACGAAAAATATTGCGGTTTTAATAGTAGGTCACGTAAATAAAGACGGCGCAATTGCCGGTCCGAAAGTTTTGGAGCATATGGTAGATACGGTTCTGTATTTTGAAGGAGATAAACAGCACACATACAGGCTTTTGCGAGCGGCAAAAAACAGGTTCGGTTCAACAAACGAGATTGGTGTTTTCGATATGGAAGAATCGGGGCTTTGCGAAGTCAGCAATCCTTCAGAATATCTGTTAAGTCAAAGAGAAAAAAACGTTTCGGGAAGTTGCGCTTTGTGCGTTATTGAAGGAACAAGACCTTTGCTTGCGGAAATGCAGGCTCTTGTAACGCCGACGGTATATCCTTCACCGCGTCGAACTTCAAACGGCTTTGATTATAACAGAATGAATTTGATTTGCGCAGTTTTGGAAAAGCGTTTGGGGTTGGGATTTTCTTCCAAAGACGTATATTTAAACGTTGCGGGAGGGTTACGGCTTGAAGAACCTTCAAGCGACCTTGCAACGGCAATAGCGTTAATATCTTCTTTGAAAGATATACCGGTTTCGGAAAATTTTGTTGCCGTGGGCGAGCTGGGGCTTTCAGGTGAATGTCGCGGAGTAAGCGGAATAGAACAAAGAATCCGTGAAAGCGTGCGTCTTGGATTGAACAAAATTATGATACCTTATGCAAACTATGTGAAAATTTCAAAATCAGATTTTTTGAAAAGCGGAACCGAAATTATTCCGGTAAGGAATATATTTGAAGCATTAAGAATATTTTCCGCACCTAAAGCGAAAAATGCCAACAATACCGAAAAAAATGATGATTAAACCGAATTTACCGAAAAAACCGATTTGCGAGGCAATTGTTTCTTGCGATATACCTAAAGAAGCCGAATTTAAGCTTAACAACTTTGGAATTTCGCTTTTGAAATTGACGGGATATATGCCTTACGATAAAGCCGTTAAGAATCACCCGGATATGTATTTTACGCACTGTGCCGAAAATACGGCGTTTTATTTGAAAAATTATTGTTTGCTTGACGGAAAAAGCCGAAACGAAATGTTTTTTTATCCGGCAAGTGTTGATGCGTTGCAGAATTCGAACGATTATTTGGCATATCCCAATGACGTTTCTTTTAACTGTGTTTTTTTTAAAAATTTGCTGATTTGCAACGAAAAGTATATTAATGCGCAAATTCTAGATTTTGCAAAATCAAGCGGTAAAATAATTATTAACGTGCGCCAAGGTTATGCAAAGTGCAACATTTGTATTGTTGATGAAAATTCGATTATTACCGAAGATGTCGGAATTGCAAAAAAACTAAAAAGCAATAATATTGACGTTTTGCTTTTGGAACATAAGATTGTGCGTTTAAAAGGTTATGAATACGGATTTATCGGCGGTTGCAGCGGGAAAATCGCAAAAGACAAGCTTGCTTTTTTCGGTAATATCGAAAATCACCCGGAATTTAAGAAAATTTATGAATTTTTATATAAGAGAGATGTGGAAGCTGTTTCGTTGACAAACGGTTATCTTTGCGATTTGGGCAGTCTTATTCCGACAGAATGAAAATTATGTAGCATAAGTAGCATAAAATATTATGAATTTTGGGATAATCGGCAATTTGTCGAATTATCCCGAATTTTTTGCGTGCAGTTTTTATTAAAAAAATAATAATATGATATTGCATTATTTAAAGATGTGTGGTATAATAGAATGTGTATTTATACGGCAATGCTTTAAAATTAAATAAATCATATTTGCAATGTCCCGCACGAGTTCTTGGTAAGAATTTCGTTATTATCGGTTGGAGGTGGAAAAATTGACATCGCTTAATAAATCAAATATAAACAAAGGCACAAAATTTATTATGGGGAAAAATGTTGCCGTTAAGGTTACCGGTACATATAAAGTTGCCGGTGAAGATAAAAGAAAGCACACTGTGAACTGCGGCGTTATTATCACGGAAGACGCCTGCCCCGAAAGAACCGCATATGTTGTCGGAGTTGAAGAACCTTTGACCGAATATACCGGCGAGATAATAGCAATAGTAAAAAACAGAGAAACAAGAAAAGATTCTTGGATTATTGCTCCCAACGGATTTGTTTTATATGAGCCTGCGCTTATAAAGCTTCTTTCACATTTTATAAAAGTTGAAGTATGTTCGTTTATATGCCTTTACGAAAAAAGTTGCGGTGCGGTTTTATATACCGAAGAAGAAGGACGGCGCCGCTTTTTGCTTATAAAAAATATGTCGGGGCATATTGGATTTCCAAAAGGTCACATTGAACTTGGAGAAAACGAAAAAATTACTGCCGAAAGAGAAGTTTGGGAGGAAACCGGCGTACATACGGCTGTTTTGGACGGATTCCGAGAATACTACAATTATTCCGTAAACAGTTTTGTAAGAAAGCAAGCGGTATATTTTGTTGCGCCTTTCAAAATATGCGAAATTGAAATGAATATTCGGGAAATTTCCGAATATATGCTTGTTACCTTTGAAGAAGGTATGAAAGTTTTGAATTATCCGCACGACCGTTCGATTCTTTCGAAAGCCGATAAGTTTATTAATTCGTTTTTAAAAAGAGCAAAGTTAAGATAATTGTTAAAAGTTTATAATCGAACCCAGACCGGTGCAAAGGTCATACCCTTTTTTTGCTTGAAATTCCGTGTTGTTCCCCTTTATAACATCGTAAAATTTGTTGTAAGCGTTTTTATAAACCGTGTTGCCCGCCAAATCATACAGCGTTTTTAAAATTTCTTTCGGTCGAACGTTTTTGTTGCTTGAAAGAAAATTTGCAATAATCCCTGCGGTGACTGCGGCGGCAATACTTGTTCCGCCTACGCTGTACCAGCCGAAATCGTCGTGTGTTGCCGAATGATATGACGAATAGCCGTTTTGAGGGTTGGCAAGAAAGGACACGTCCGGCACTCCCCTCTTCCCGTTTGTAAGCGCGCTTATGCCACACATTTTTCTTTGGTAATCGGGAATTTCAAAATAATCGCAAATTCCACCGCCCGTGCTTTGCCAAACGGTTTCCTCGCTTATTCGGTTGCCGAATTTATCAATTTCAAGCGAAGTTCCCCCAACTCCCACGCATTCGGGAAAACCGGCGGGAAAAAACGCTCCCGCTCCGTAATCTCCTGCAGACGCAACAAAAACATTATCGGATGAGAATATATTTTCGTATTGCTTATATTCTTCCAAGAACTCGTCCTGAAATGTCAGCAAAATTATTTTCGCGCCAAAAGATATTGCATTGCTTATTGCGTTAATTGCAGAATAAACCGAAAAACTTTCCGCTCTCACAACAATAATTTCCGCTTGCGGTGAAATTGCGTGCACCCATTGCGCGTCGACGCTCGGTTCTATGTAAGCTCCGAATTCAAAATTGCTTTTGCCGACTTTACCGAAAAAATTTACAGTTGTTTTGGGAAGTTCGAATTTTTCGGAAAATACGTCAAGATTGCTTTGAATGTAATTGTTCCCCAAAAAATCTATGACGGCAACGACTGTTCCGCCACCGTTACCGAAATTTCCCAAGCCATATGCTTTTTTTATTTGATTCGGCGTATATCCCACGTCGAAATTGTTGGATAATCCATTCACAATAATTGATGAATTCATAGTATGCCCCTTGATTTTTTAAATAAATTGTAGTATATTATATAAGAGTTAAACAACAAAAAATACCAAATAAGGAAGGATTAATGTAATGGAAAAAATTAACGGATTTCACCATATCGCGCTGAATGCGTCGAATTTCGAAAAATCTTATAAGTTTTACACCGAATGTCTTGGTTTTACCGAATACAGACGTTGGGCTTCAGCCGACGGAAAAAAAACAATTTGTCTTATCGACATCGGCAACGGAAATAAAATTGAGCTTTTTTCAAACGCACCGAAACGCACCGTTTACGATGAAGAAGGCGGAAATGTAATTCATTTTGCTTTTAAAGTGGATAATGCAAAATATTGGTATGACAAAGCGATTAAATTCGGTTGCGAATCGCATATGATTCCGGAAAGCAAGGTTCTTCCGTCGGAGCCTCCGATTAATTGCGTTTTGGCTTTTGTTAAAGGACCGGACGGCGAACTTATTGAGTTTTTTGAAGAACATTGATTTTTATTTTTTACTTACTTGCGTAAACTTGCGAAGACAGACTTATTTATGTTTGTCAGAAAATATGTGAAAGGAATTATTTATGAACAGCTTTCCGAATCAGGCTTTTGAACCCGTAAAATCTTTTATTGATTTTAACAAAAAAATTTCGCTGAAATACGGCGATAAAACAGCTTTTAAGTATTTTGACGGAAACAAAAACATTGCTGAAATGTCGTATAAAGAGTTTTCAAAACAAAATACGGCAATAAGCGTGGCTTTCGAAG